>JALNYY010000033.1 GCA_023229605.1 Methylobacter sp. | reverse complement strand
GACAACACCGAATTGCCGCCCAGCTCAAAAAAGCCGTCGGTAACGCCGATGGTCCCGATATTCAGCAATGCCTGCCAGATGGCCAGCACCGCTCGTTCTATTTCCGACTGCGGAGGCACATAGCTGTCCTTGCGCTCGATAACCGGTTCCCGCGACGCCAGAGCGTTGCGATCCGTTTTGCCGTTAGCCATTAACGGGATTTCCGGCACCGCAACAAAGATGGCCGGAACCATGTAGTCCGGCAACTGTTCGGACAGATAATTCTGCAACTGCGCCTGCGGCAGGTCCTGATCTGAATGCTTTACATAATAAGCAACCAGTTGCTTGCCGCCCTGCTGTTCGCGGGCGACGACCACGCTCTGCCGGATTGCCGGGTGCCGGTTAAGCCAGCTTTCTATTTCGCCCAGCTCTATGCGGTAGCCGCGAATTTTGACCTGATGATCCAGCCGTCCCATATGTTCCAGCACGCCATCCTCGCGCCGACGCGCCAAATCGCCGGTGCGGTACAGCCTGCTTCCCGGTTTGAGCGGATTATCGATGAATTTTTCCGCAGTCAGACCCGGATTGTTCAGGTAGCCTTTAGCCAAGCCGTCGCCGCCGATGCAGAGCTCCCCGGGCAGGCCTATCGGCGCCAGCCGGTTGTTGCTATCGACAATATAGACCTGGGTATTGGCGATGGGCTTGCCGATATTGATCGGTTCGTCTTTGGTAATTCGGGCAACGGTCGACCAGATGGTCGTTTCCGTCGGCCCATACATATTCCAGGCCTCGCTGCCGCTGGCGGCAAAATACTGCTTTAATTCTTGCGGCAAAGGCTCGCCGCCGCACAGTATTTTAACGCCCTCTTGATTGCGCCAGCCGCCGTGAAACAGCATGGTCCAGGTGGACGGCGTGGCCTGCATGACTGTGGGTTGCAGCCGTTTTATCTCCTGTTGCAGACGTTCGCTGTCGTTCAGCTTATCCGTAGCGCAAATACAGCAGCATCCCCCACGCACCAGAGGCAGCAGCAGTTCCAGCGCGGCAATATCGAAGCAGTAGGTGGTGACCGCCAGCAGCCTGTCAGAGGATTTGAGGCCCGGTTCTTCCGCCATTGAAAGCAGGAAATTGGTCAACGACTGGTGCCGGATCATGACGCCTTTGGGAGCGCCGGTGCTGCCCGATGTATAAATGACATAGGCCAAATGATCCGCATTCGCCTGTTGGCGCAAGTCGCCGCGCTGCGCCTGACGTTCAATGTCGTCCCACTGGCTGTCCAGCGAAATGACAGGGAAGTCGCCGCGTCCGGTTTTGGCGGCGATGCCTTGCAGTTTTTGTTGAAATGCCGACTGTGTCAGCACCATCAATGCCTGGCCGTCCTGCAACATAAAGCCCAGCCGCTCGTCCGGATAGCGGGGTTCCATAGGCAGCCAGGCTGCACCGGCCTTGGCTACGCCGAGCAGGGCGACCATCATATCTATGGAGCGGTCAACGCAAACGACCACCAGCTGATCCGGCTCCACCCCGGCCTGTTGCAGGTATTTGGCCAGCTGCGTGCTTTTTTGATCCAGCTCGGCGTAGCTGAGTTGCTGATGTTCGAAAACAACCGCGACCGCATTCGGCGTCAACCGGGCCTGTTGCTCGAATAATTGATGAAAGCACTGCTGCGTCGGGTAGTCTGTTGCGGTGTTGTTCCAGTCATAGAGCAGCCGTTTTTGTTCTTGGTCGGCCAGCATGCCTAGTTCGGCCGGCAATTGCTGCGGCTGGGCAATGGCCTGCCCTGCCAGATTAACCAAATGCTCCGCCAGTCTGGCGATGGTCGACGGTTTAAATAGGGTCGGGTTATATTTCAGGTTCAGGGCAAAGTCGTCCTTGCCTTCCCTGACTTCAAGGACCAGTTCGTACTCCCCTTCCTGGGCAATTTCTTCGATCAGCGTTATCGACAGGGCATCCTGGAACTGCCGCTGAAAGGTCAGTAAATCGCCTGCGGAAAACACGTTTTGATATTCGAACGCGACCTGAAAAACCGGCGCAAAGTCCTCGCTCGGTGCAATACCCAAGTCACTGACCATCACCGGAAAAGGATAGGCGGCATGATCCAGCGCATCGGTCATGGTCAGCTGCAACTCACGGATCAGGGCTGCGAACGGCTTTTGCCCCAGTTCCCGGCTCCGTATCGGCAGCATATTGATGAAATACCCCACTTCGTTTTCAAACCGGTCTTGCGAGCGCCCTTTTTCCGGCATGCCGACAATGATGTCGTCCTGGCCGGTATAGCGATGCAGCAGTACGTTAAACAGCGCCAAAAACAGCGTGGACAGGTTCATCCGCTGTTGCCGGGCAAATGCCCTGATCTGTCCGCTCAACGCCGAATCAAGCCGAATTGAATGTGTCCGTCCCTCGAAACGGCTGCTCGCGGCGCGGGGATAATCGGTAAACAGATTCAGTCCCGGCAGCTTGCCCGCTAACTGCTGCATCCAGTAAGCGCGATGCTTGTGACCTTCCGCGCCGGAAAGCATTTTCTGCTCCCATTGTACAAAATCGGGATAATGATTGGCAGCTTCCGCCGGAATTGGCGTCTTTCCTTGCGAAATTTGCTGGTATGCGTTCAGCAATGCGCCGACCACAGGCAGGAACGAGCCCCCGTCAAAAACGATATGATGCAGCGTCAGCAGCAGGTAATTGTCACGCCGGCCGCGGCTGAACAAATGGAAGCGCACCAGAGGACCGGAGTCCAGTTCAAACGGAATCCTCGCTATTGCACTGATGCGGGCCAGCAACTGTCCGGACGCTAGTGCGGAAACATCCTGCTGCTCGAACGCCAATACCGGTTCCGGCCGGGTTTCCCGAACCGGCGCGCCGTCCTGCTCGACGAACCCGCCGGCCAGCATAGGGTGCCGATCCAGCAAAAAACGGCAGGCCTTTTTCAAAGCGTCGGCGTCAACCGATTGGGCGATGCGAAAACACAGCGGGATATTGTAGGCGCTCATATCCGGAACCAGCTTTTGCAAAGTCCACAAGCCTTTCTGGCCTTCGGAAAGCGGGAATCTCTGCGCTTGCCCGGTTACTTGTTGAGGCAGCTCAGGGACTGCCGGGCTGCCCGCGAACTGCTGTTCCGGCTGCCGGTTTAACTGCTGTCCAAGATAGCGGGACAAGGCTTGTATGGTCGGATATTCCAGCATATCCCTGCCCTGCACATCGAGATCGAATGTGCGCGCCAGACCGCGCAGCAATTTCATGCCGATAATCGAATCGATGCCGAAATCGTAGAGATGCTGTTCGGGATTAATTTTTCCCGGCGGCAATTGCAACGCTGCACCGAGCATTGAAACCAAATAGTCCCTGATCCTGCGTTCGCCGGTTTGCCTGTCATCGGCACAAACCGATGTATCGGCGGTATCGTCTGTGCGTATCCAGTAATGCTGCTTGTCGAACGGATAAACGGGCAGCCGCACACGGCGGACATTTTTGCCGCTGTACAGTGACGTCCATGATACGGAACCGCCATGCACCCAATAGGCTGCCAGCGCATGCAGGTTGTCCCCGGTTAGCGGGGGTTGGCGTCTGGTCGGGGCGTCTTTCGCATGCCCCCGATAAACCGACTGCTCGCCGTCGGTTTCAGCGACGCTGCCGAGATATTTGTTCAGGCCGCCGACCAATTCGTGTTGGGACTGTATGACCCAGGCAATACGGTGTTCCAATGCCTCCCGGCCGACCTGAAGGGTAAAGGCAATATCAGCAAGACGCGCTGTCTGACCGTCTTGACCAAGGAATTGATAAAGTTGGCTGGCCATTGCGGTTAAGCAAGGCTCGCTTTTTGCCGACAATACGATCAGCACCGGCGATTCACCTTGGCTTACCAGCCCTTCTGCACGAGCGTTCTGACCGGCGTCTTTGTGTTGATGCCGGTTCCGGTCATATTCCTCTATCAACAGATGCGCGTTAATCCCGCCCATGCCGTAACAATGTACGCCAGCCAATCGGCCGCCATTTGTCCGCGGCCACGCCGCCGTTTCTGTCGCCAGTGTGCAGGGCTGGTCTTCCCTATCCATGTCCGGATGATAGTCGGTGAAATTGACAATCTTGTGAATGACGCCGGTTTGCATGCTGCGCACAACCTTGAACAGGGCGCCCAACGCCGATGCCGACTCCATATGCCCCATCATCGGCTTGACCGTGCTGATCCTGCACATACCGGGCGCAAGCGAAACCTGCTGTTGCCGGGCCATGTCTTTCAGCGCACGGTTAAATGCCTGCCATTCAACCAGGTCGGCCAGCACATTGCCCATGCCCTGCGCCTCGATATAGCGTACCTGCCGCGGGTCGATATTGACTTGCCGGTAACAGGTTTTTATCAATTCGACATGGCTATCGGTATTGGGCGCGGCAATTGACGCGCCGCCCTGGCCGTTATAGTTGACGGCGGTATTCTTGATCAGCGCATAAATTGAGTCCTTATCGGCAAGCGCCTTGGACAGCGGCTTCAGCAACAGGCTGGCAACGCCTTCCGCGCGCAAGTGCCCCTGGGCATGCAAACCGAATGAATTGACCGAATCGGTGGGGCTTAACTGCCCGGAATCCGACAGCAAGGAAAAAGGCTCCGGCCTTAATAACAAATTGGCCGCACCCACCAGCGCCTGGCCGATTTCCCCGCTACGTAACGCATTGACGGCGCGATGTATCGCGACGGCGGCTCCGGGGCATTGGGCATCGACAACTTCGCTGGCCCCGCGAAAATCGAAGAAATAGGAAATCCGGTTTGCCAGCAGGCAGGTTTGCGCGTACCACTCGCCGGTGTCGACTCCGGCATCTTTGAGCAGTTGCAGGTATTCGTTATCCTGTATCGCAACAAATACGCCGGTTTTGCTTTGTTTCAGGGATTCCGGTGAGTATCCGGCATCGGCAAGCGTCTGATACGCCGACATCAGCAGCAAGCGCTGCCGCGGGTCCATCGTGACGGCTTCACCCGGCAGGATATTGAAGAAAGCAGGATCGAACCCGGCAATGTCGGGAATGAAGCCGCCCCATTTACTCCGGCTTTGCCCCGCCTTCTTACCGGTCGGGTCGTAAAAGGTTCGCCAGTCAAACCGGCTGGAGGGAATCTCCTCGATTAACGAAACATCCTGATCCAGCAGCCGCCAGAACTCGTCAACCGAGCTGCTTTTCGGAAAGAAACCGGATAATCCGATAATTGCAATCGGTTCCGGCAGACTAGCATGGGTAGGCGTTTGTGCTTGGACCTGCGCACCTTTGGCGGTCGCCCGAGTACCGGTTGAGCTGGCCTTTAGTATCGCTTCCTCAATTTCTTTTAATTCTTGTACGGTATTCATTACCAAACCCCAAAGGCGCTATCCAATCAAATGCCAGCACAAATTTGCATGACCGCTGGTGATTAAGGGATGAATTATTCAGCGCTCCCTATAACTTCCTCGCTGTAACCACCATGTATCCCAGATTCTCGCTCATATATTCAAACAGGTAAACCCAGTCATCGATTGCTTTGTCGGCAGTGTCGTTAAACAGTTCCGTAATTTTCTGCTTATGCTCGGCAAGGGTTTCCTTGAGCTTGGGGACCAACCAGGGCATCACATTTTCGGTGATGTCATCAATCCCAATCAGCTCGAATCCTGTTTCCGCCATCAAGTCCGGGTAGTCCTCTTTGGCAATAAAGCTGGAATGTATATGTTGTTGCACAAACGCTTTGAAGTCTTCAGTCGTGTTCGGCAGGGTCGGCAAATCGGTCAGCACCAGTGTCGCGCCGGGTTTCAACACCCGGTTGGCCTCAAGCAGTGCGTCCCGGTGCCCCATGTGAAAAATAGACTCGAAAAACCAACCCCCATCATAGGCCTGATCTTCGCTGGGAATGTCCAGTGCGCTGCCGTGAATAAACCGGAGTTTCTCCTGCATGCCTTCGGCTTGGGCTCTGGACGTTGCGCTCTGCTGCTGAAACTTGCTGATGGTGATGCCGTCCACCGAACAGCCTTTGGCCTTGGCCAATTTCATCGCCGGTTGCCCGACCCCGCAACCAAGATCAATAAACCGCTGCCCTTCCCGTATTTGCGTCTTGTCGATCATTATCTGCGCCAGCTTGTCCGCGGCGGCGGCAAAACTGTCATCGGCGTTATTTTCGTCCCAGTAGCCCCAATGCAGATGACCACCAAACAATATCGGCCCCAATTGGCCTTCCGGTGAATCATACAGGGTGGCGACTTGTTCCGACTCTGAACCTGACATTGTGTGCATCTCCTCTTGATTATTAAATATGAATTATCAAAGCCGGCAACACACATATTCAGCTTTGTATTCCTTCCGCCTGCTGACCCGGACAGATCAAATCACAACTTCATATCAAAAACTGCAATATAAAATCGTTCTTGCCCGATTATAAAGAGCCTTATTGCTAAAAACCACTTTTATCTTGACTGCCAACTGCCGTTAGTAGCCCATGAAAACCATCCGACAATAACACACTTTGAATTTTAAAATAATCGGTTAAATAATTGCGGGGCTAAACAACTAGCCGACCCGGCTTGATTGACAGAGCCTTTTCAAGGAACGGTTTTGCGTTATTTTCATTACCCGCGCAAAAATCGAAAGCATTTAATACTGCCGATACAACAAATCACCGAAATAATGGATTTCAATCTGCCTGATGCCTATAATGCAAAAAAACTTAACCGAAAAATGGTATTTATTGGGAGAACGTGGCAATGCACAATATTCTGAAAGAAAATTATTTTAACGAATACTATTCCAGCGGATTCGTGGAAACAAACTTATCCTTGCCCGATGCACTGGTGGATGAAATTAAACAGCACTATCTGACCAAAGAAGAAGGCCATAACGACTTCCCGAAATTTTTCGTTAATAATGAGCATCAGGTCTATATGGAAGGCCGGGCACTAGGCCTTTTTTTTAATACCTTCCCCAATATCGCCAAAAAAATGGTGAAAAAGCTTTATGACAAGACCTATAGAAAAGCGGTTTACGGGGAGCAGGCTTATATAGAAAAGGTTTTAAAATACCTGTTGGAAAACGACTTTCAGCGATTCTTTAAAACCCGTTATATAGTCGCTTCTTACGATATGTATCTGCGTAACGACTATCTGCGTTCAGCAGCCGGAATACATACCGACTTTCCCAATTTCCACCATTTTTATGAAACCGAAAACGACATTACCATATACATACCCCTAGTCGATCTTGATGATGAAAATGGCGGCCGTATTCAGGTGCTGCCGGAAAGCAAATTAAAAGTCCCCGGCAACATATTGCTAAAACTCCTATACCAGTATTTTTCAGTAGATCGCAGCAATCTGGATGAAAGCGGTTATGTAGACCCTGACAAAATCAGCCCCGAAGCTACTGCAGCTTTTGCCAAAAGCAAGCCGCATCAGGATCTGATGAATCTGTATAAAAGCGTTATCGGCCTGGCTAAAAAACATTATGCCGACGACTTTCAAATGACTACCGAAACCAAAGGCAAAGTGCTGTTATGGAACAACAAAAACTTTCATGCCGCAGAACGCTGGAAAAACGAGCAGATAGACCGGGAAGTCTATGTCATCAGGATGTTCCCGATATACGATGTCGATATCAAATTAAAAAGAAATCTTCACGGCAACCTGTTCAATAACTTCCTGCTGGATATTGAACAGAGAGAAATCCACCGCTACGATCATCAGATTGACCTCAGCCAGATTCCCGGCGAGGCCAAATTGAAATTATGAAGCCCGGCGTTTGATTACCGGGCGCAACGAAACTCAATCATCATTTTTGCGCACTGACAAAAAGACACAGGCCGGTGATTGAGTTCAAGTGATAATAAGTCCACAAGATTTCAGTCAGCTGGACAATATTCAGATTGCCGTTATAAAATTCTTCGTGAATCTTGTTTACGGTATGCAGGAAATGCGCGCCCCAAACATCCTTGCTGACATCATTGATGATAATATCGCTAAAACCCACCTCGGATAACAGCTTCCGGTATTCCTCAGCAGTTTCGATATGGTTTTCAGGGCTTGGAAAAACAGCATGCTGCACCAGCCTTTCCCTGGATGTAAACAGCGTATCGGATAAAACCAGACGGCCTCCGGGCTTGAGAACCCGATATGCATCTTCAAGAAACTTCCGCCGGGTTTCAAAGTGAAAAGCAGCTTCTATACACAGGATATTATCGAAAAAATCATCGTCGAATTTCAGATCGACGGCATTCATAACCTGGGCATTACATCCCGGCGCATTGCTCCGCGTCGTTTCAATCTGTTTTTCCGATATATTGATCGCCCAGATATTCTCGGCAGGGTAATGGTTCAGCAGGCGGCGCGTCGAAGCCCCCATCCCGCAAGCCGCATCCAGTATACGCCCTGATTTTTCCGGTATAAAATCAAGCAAGGCGTCTTGTAGCCGCTCGGAGGCCTGATTTTGCGTAGTTGTCGTTTCATCCCAGTAGCCGATATTCCTATACTGGGTATCGCCAAGCAAAATGCCCATGATTCCATCCCGGCTGTAAAACGCCTGGTCGTAATAATTATTGACCTGGCTAGCAAGACTGTCCTTATCGCTACTGGTTTCCGTTAAATCAGGATCGGCATTTTTGCCTGAGCGACGGGCAAACTCCACATCAGCCGGCGACTGTCCGACGACTTCCGTATCAAAGGTAAAATTCTTGACCAGTTTGGCTATATCATCCGGCACATAGCCGATCAAATCGATCTGCGCGGAGATACTGTCGAATAATCGTTTTTTCAGTGGTTCTTTCAAATCATGCTGACTATCAGTCATTGCTAATCCTTTGTTAAGCGTTTATAAAACAAATTGACAACATTAAAAATTCATCATTTTTTAATACGCAGTAATATTAATATATTTACATCCATAACCGTTGCATCGGAATATACTTATCTGTCTAAGCACATTACTTCGCATCAAATACTCTACAAGTTAAATTATTTTTGCGCACTAACAAACAAGCAATCGCCCATTACAGCGTTTGCATTGTAATAAGTCCACAAAGTTTCAGTTAATTCGATAATATTAATATTCCCCGAATAGAATCTTTCGTGAATCCTATTAACCGCCCGCAGAAAATGAGCACCCCACACATCCCGGCTCTTATCCGTAATATCTATAGCGCTAAATCCGGCACCTGCCAGCAGTTCATAATATTCTTCGACAGTTTCAATATGATTATCGGGACTATGATACATAGGGAGTTGCGCCAATCTTTCTTTAGAGGTACAGAGGATATCCGATAAAACCAGATAACCACCTGTTTTTAACACCCGAAAAGACTCTTCAATAAATTTCTGTCGCGTTTCAAAATGCATTGCAGCTTCAATACACAAAATGCTGTCAAAGAAATCGTTTTCAAACTTCATATCAACTGCATTCATAACCTGTGCATTGCAGCCGGGCGCATTTCTTCGGGTTGATTCAATCTGCTTTTCCGATATATTAATCGCCCAGATATTTTCAGACGGATAATGGTTCAACAAGCGATGCGTCGAAGCCCCCATCCCGCAAGCCACATCCAGTATTTTCCCTGATTTTTCAGGTATAAAATCGAGCAAAGCGTCCAGCAATCTTTCCGATGCCTGATCCTGGGAAACAGTCGTCTCGTCCCAGTATCCTATATTCCTAAATTCGGTATCTCCATAAAGAATTCCCATCATCCCGCCGTAATCATAAAACACTTTGTCGTAGTGATCATTAACCAATTCGGCAAGTGTTTCCTTATCGGGTTCATTGTTGACCGCGGCAGCCCCATGTTGAATTGACCCGGCCTGATATTCCGCGTCATCCGGCATCTGCCCAACATTTCCCCTATCAAATGTGAAATTTTTAACCAGCTTGGCTATATCATCCGGCACATAGCCGATCAAATCGATCTGCGCGGAAATACTGTCGAATAATCGTTTTTTTAGCAGTTCTTTCAAGTCTGTTTGATTTGCGGTCATTATTAAAAGCCTCTGTGAAAACAACGACTGATTTATTTTAATAAGCCGTATTAATTTGATTTGATACTCTATAAAACGCTAACATACTCCCGACTACACAGGACAAAGTCAAGCCGCGCCGCTCAATATAAATCAAAGCCGATAACAATAAAAGAACCGTTCATGCATAATACCGACATGACGCCACTATAAACCAGGAGATGAACATGCAAAGCATTCTGAACTCACAATATTTTAATGAATACTTTACCAACGGCTTTATCGATACCGGCGTTTCCCTGTCCGACGGACTGCTTGAAGAAATGAAAAGTCATTATAAAAATGTCGCTGAGGTGCGCAACGACTACCCTCAATATTTCACCAAGAACGAGCATCAGGCTTATCTTGAGGGAAAAGTAACGGGCTTTTTGTTCTCCCTGTTCCCCGGAATGGCCAGCAGGATGGTCTCCAAGCTGTACGGCAAATCCTACAACAAAGCCATTCATCTCGAGCAGGCATTTATCGAGAAAGTTTGCTCGCAATTATTGCAGCAGAATTTCCAGCGTTTTTTTAACACCCGATTTATGGTCGCGTCCTACGATATTTACCTGGGTAATGACCACAATCATCGGTCATTCATAGACATCCATTCCGATGTACCAAACTTTCACCACTTTTATGAAACCGAAAACGATATAACGATATACGTCCCGCTTATTGACGTTAACGAAGATAACGGCGGCCGCTTAGCCATTCTGCCGGAGTCCAAATGCAAATTAAAAATCCCGGGGAATGTGTTATTGAAGCAATTCGAGGACTCATTTTTAGCCGACCCGGACTGTCTTGATGAAAACGGCTATATCGACAGCGATAAAATTGACCCTGGGGCGCTGAAGAATTTTATCAACAGTGAGCCATATAAGGCATTAATGGACAATTACAAAATCAGCACCAACTTTGTCAGAGATTATTATGCGGATGAGTTTATAAAAAATGACTGGAAAGCCGGCCAGATCGTATTATTTAACAACAAAACCTTCCATGCGGCCGAAACTTGGCGCAATCCCGAGTATAACCGGGAAATTTATATGATCCGCTTGCTCCCGATCTACGACACCAAAATCCAGTTGAAAAAAACCTTGCACGGAAGCCGGTTCAACAAATATTTAATCGACACACAAACCGGCAGCATTCAGCTTTATCAACACGGCGTGGATTTAAGCCAGATTCCACAGCAGGAAAAGCTGAAGCTCAGGGCTTAACACTGACGCAGTAAACTCTTGGAACATGGCACGGATGTAGGCACAATCACAAAAAAACCTGAAACCGGCGATTCATATAGTCGGCAGATGCCTGCATCAGATGCTCACCAATGACATCGACATGACGATTCCTCCAGTCCTCCAGTGAGGTTCCCTGAACCCATTGGTTAAATGCACCCACAGCAGGGCCGGTATGCACCTGGTAATCCACTCGCTGTTCGCTGCCGCCTTCCAGGGCAAGGCGCATGGTGTGAACAAAATACCAGCGAAACACCAAAGCCATCATAACCTTTGGGTTACGTTCCGCTTTTTCGATTTCTTCAGGAAACTCCTGCATGTAATAGTCTTTTGTTTCCCGGTACACCTCGTCAAAACTGCGCCTGAAATATTTATCCTGTATTTCCTTACGGACCGAGGCGTCGATAAGCTCCAGCGAACCGTAATTCCGCCAAAGATCATAGAGCTTATTGGCTCTGGCCGGAAAAAAAACACCTTTCTTCATCACCTGAATCTTTGCGCCCAGCTCAAACATGTCCCCGGCCGGGGCATAAGCGGTATCCTGAATATTGATTCCCTGCAACATATCCTTGACCGTATCGCTGGTTCCTGCCTCCACCGTACACTGGTTAATCGAGCCGGTGACAATAAAATCAGCTCCCAGCATAAAAGCGCATGCCGCCGACTCGGGCGTGCCGATACCCCCGGCAGAGCCTACCCTGACCGATTTATGATACTGATGCTGTTGTTGCAGGCTGTCCCGCAAGCGAATAATGGTTGGCAGCAGTACCGATGTAACCCCCATATCGGTATGCCCGCCGGAATCCGCTTCAACACATAAATCCGAGGCGACCGGCAACTGTCGGGATAAGGCGGCCTCCTGCCCGGAAATCTGACCTTGTTCCAGCAGACGGCTGACGATCTGTTCCGGCGCAGGAGCCAAAAAAAGCTGCGCCACCTCGGGCCGTGAAATTTTGGCGATCACCCTGTTTGGAACAATCAAGTTCCCCCGGGCGTCAGTGCTTACTCCTGTTAAGCGAAACTTGACCAGCGCAGGAGTAATCTGCAAATAGGCGGATGCTTCAAGATTATGTACGCCGTAACGTAGGAACAGATCCACCGTTTGCATTTCCTGTTTCGGCCGGGACTGGTTGGATAACAGGTTCATTCCGTACGCTTCACCGTGACACAATATCTGCTGGATATGCACAATGGCCGTCTCAACCGCCTGCAACGGCATGCCGCCGGCGCCATAAAAGCCAAGATAACCGGCCTGCCCCATCCGAATCACCAGCTCTTTCGAAGCAATCGCCTTGGCCATCGCACCGGCCACATAGGCATAACGCAGCCCGTAGTCCAGTTTAAATTGCTCGGAACCTAATTTTTCAACTGTAATCATAGCGCTACATTTATCCGGTTTTTGATCGCAGGTCAACCGGGAAAAAATTTTAAAACAATAATTCCGAATACGCCTAAAACAACCTTGATGCAGCACAATCATTATGCTAGTCTCTCCGAAACAATAACAAACAAGGGGACACTATCGTGACAACTAAGCTACCAGCCGAATCAAACGCACCTCAATCTGAAGACACTCAACTTTCCCGCGAGAAGGCAGCCAATCTTGTTATCAGCAAATACACCGGCTGGGCCGCAGGCTCCGGGGCGATTCCTTTCCCATTCTGGGATGTGGCCGCCATCGCCGCCATTGAAATAAAAATGGTCAATGAGCTGCTGGACATCTACGAGAAACCTTTTTCCGAATCCAAAACCCGCTCAATTCTCACCATTCTGATCGGCAGCCTTTCGCCTCAACTGCTGGTCGGGGCAACTGCCGTCACACTGTTCAAGGTAGTGCCGGGCATAGGCTCAATGCTGGCATCCCTGAGCATGCCCATGCTTGCAGCGGCCTCCGCATATGCCGTTGGTCAGGTAATGGTAAATCACCTGAAAAATGGCGGCGACCTGTCTGATTTTGACCCCAAAGCTAAAATAGATGATTTCAAAGCCGCTTTTGACGAAGGCAAGAAAAAAACCGATCAACCGGCCACATAAATCTTAGTTGCGTTTCTAAACGCCTTATTGCCTTAAAGAAACCTTTCAGGAGAGTTGTCGTTTAATAACGAGACCCAACGATGCCATTTTTTTATTTTTTAATCTACCTGATTTTATGCCTGACTATTGGTCTGGTTGGAAAGAATCAGCCGTTAGGTTTTAACGGCCTGTTTCTGCTTTCTTTCTTCCTGTCCCCGGTAGTCGGCATTATTCTGCTTATTTTGCTTTCGGCTTTTACGGTCGAACATTCCCAATCGAAATAAATCTTTACCGGACAGCAAAATACAAACTTCAACTCAGTGAACCTAATTCGTATTTTTCTGAATGAAACCGATGCCCCAAAAGGGAAAATCGCCTTTTATTCTATCCTGGCCGGGTTAAGCAACGTTTTACTCCTGGCCATTCTAAACACCGCAGCCGAACACGCATCAAACAGTGAATTCAGGCTGATGGGCGTGGTTTTTTTCGCGCTTTGTCTGCTCACTTACATACTGTCCCAAAAATATGTGTGGCGGATTGGGACAGAGCTTGGCGAAGGCCTGATAGAGGCTATCCGTATTCGGATATTTAATAAAATTTCCGGCTGCAATTTTGAAAACCTTGAAAAAATCGGCCAAGCGGAACTCTATACCGCTATTAACCAGCATACCTATACCCTATCGCTGTCTTCACTGCCGATTATCGTTTCGTTACAAAGCCTGGTCATCATCAGTTTTACCACACTGTATCTTGCCTACCTCTCGTTGCCGGCTTTTGGTTTGACGATAATATTTATTCTGATCGCCGCCTGGATGTCTTACAAAAGAAGCCAGAAGACCAACAAAGTTCTTGATGTTGCGATTGCAAGCGAGCAAAACGTTTACTATTCGCTATCCGACTTACTGGAAGGTTTCAAGGAAATAAAACTGAACCACGACCGCGAACAAGACTTGCTCCGTTCCGCCGGCGTTCTGGCCGGACAGGCCAAGGACAACCGGATTCGCGCCAATCTGGATATGGCGATCAACTTTATCACTATACAAAGTTCGTTTTACTTTTTAATGGCGGTGCTGGTTTTTCTGGTTCCGCAATTGAGCATTACCGCCTACCCTGAAACTGTTATTAAAATCGTCACCGCCGGACTGTTTTTAATGGGTCCGGTAAGCAATGTTTTCGCGTGGATGCCGACTTTTACCAATGCAGAAAAATCCTTATCGCTCATTTTCAAAACGGAAGCGTTACTGGATAAGCATCAGGAACAGCTAAAAAAAGACTGCGCCCTGTTTCCATCATTTGAAAAGCTGTCGCTACAAAAAATCCGTCATCAATATCGCGACGAGTTCGACGCCATCAATTTTTCAACCGGTCCGATCGATTTACAAGTCCGGCAAAATGAAATCCTGTTCCTTACCGGCGGCAACGGCTCTGGAAAATCCACGTTGATCAAGCTTTTGCTGGGGTTGTATCGACCGTGTGATGGGCAAATATACCTGAACGGCATCCAGATCTCGGCAGCAAACATATTCGCATACCGAAACATGTTTACCGCGATTCTTGCCGATTACCACCTGTTCTCACGCACCTATGGCATTCATGAAATTGATCAACAGCGCGTCGATGATTTGCTCAAACGCATGGGTTTAAAAGAAAAAACCGGTTTGGTCGATGGCGAGTTCGACACACTGAACCTGTCCACCGGCCAGAAAAAACGTCTGGCGCTGATCATTTCGATACTCGAAGACAGGCCGGTGATGGTTTTTGACGAGTGGGCCGCGGATCAGGACCCCCAATTCCGCAAGATTTTTTACCATGAAATCCTGCCCGAACTAAAAGCTGACGGTAAAACCATTATTGCGGTTACTCACGATGAAAAATATTTCGACTGCTGCGACCGGCACTTTCATATGGAGGAAGGCTTGATCTCCGAAGTACCCCATTCCAGGAAAAAATAAACCATGTTTAACAAAATAAATAACTGGCTTGGAGCCCATCGTCTTGAAATAGCAATCACGCTGCTATTATTCGCACTGGTGTTTCTGTCTGCCCTGCCGATGATGCTTATCAGTATCGATTCAGGACATAGAGGCGTTCTGTGGCGCCGTTTTTTTGGCGGTACGGAAATGAACCGCGGTTATAGCGAAGGCACGACGCTGATCTTCCCGTGGGACAGGATGACACTCTATAACACCAGATTACAGCGGGAAACCATTGTCTTCAATACCCTCAGCAAAAACGGCCTTACCGTGCTGGTTCAGGCATCCATCCGTTTTCGCCTTTTAGAAGACCAACTGCCCGAACTGCACCGATATGTCGGCCCGGATTATATCGATATATTGCTGGTACCGGAAATGGGCAGTTACGTGCGTAACATTATCGGCCAATATGAACCCGAAGAACTGTACTCCATTAAGCGAACGCTGATTGAGGACCAAATCGAACAAAGCATCCGCAACGGGCTGGACTCCATACACCCGAAGAGATCAACCGGGCATTACATCTTCGTTGACGAAGTTTTAATCCGGGACATCACGCTGCCTGAAACTGTCCGCGCATCGATTGAGGAGAAAGAACAGTCCAAACAAATCGCGTTAGCCTATGAGTTCAGACTGCTGGCCGAAGTAAAGGAAAAGCAGCGCAAAAAAATTGAAGCTGAAGGCATCCGCGACTTCCAGAACACCATTACCGACGGCATTTCCCAGAAATACCTGACATGGTCAGGTATCAATGCAACGGTCGAGCTGGCAAAATCCAATAACTCCAAAGTCGTTATCATCGGCTCCGGAAAAAGCGGCCTGCCGATCATACTGGGCAGCGATTATACGGCTGCGCCGGCAGATAAAGCGGATAAATCCGACAAGACGGCCCCGGATAAACAATAGGCGCCAGATCAGTCCAATGCCCGCAACCTGTCCCGAACCGTCTTGATATTTTCATTGTCATTACCAAACGGCGTCATTATCGGCATAACCCGGTTATGCCGGCTTGCAGGCAGGTTGTATTTCGTCAATGCCGCCATATTCCCGGACGGCCCTATATCCAGATAAACCGCCTGAGGGTGGTTATTATGAAATTCGGCCAGCGCCAGCCTGAATTCAATCGGTTGCCGTATCACACGCCACCAGTACGCCGGCGAAAACCTTTCATCCCCTACATTCATCATCGCATGCCCGCCGCCCGCTGACACAGCGCAGGAAACAACCGGTATTTTGGCGGAACGGTAAACGCTGCCAGCAAACATTTTGCCGAATGTTTCCTTAACCACGTCCACCAGCGATGAATGAAAAGCCACGGAAACCGGCAAAACTTGATGGGTAATATCCTGCTGCCTCAGTTGCCCGGCAATATGCAGGATTTTACTTCTGAACCCGGACACGACAAAACACCGGTCGAAATTAACCCCGGCTAGTTCACAGCAGCCTGAAAACACGGGATTGGTTTGAAAGCTATCGACATCATCGATAACAACCAGCATTGCGCCGCCGCTGCAATGCGAATCGAATAAACGGGCCTGCTTGATAATATCAAACAGCATAACCTCCACATCGGCAACATCGGCCAACGCCGCCGCCACAAACTCGCCCAGGCTCGCACCGAACAGATAAGCCGGCAGCGGCAAATTCTCGGCCATCAGCGTTTTGGCCAGCGAGTATTGCACCATAAATAGCGCAGGATGCGTATACAAGGTTTGCTCAAACGGCTGGCTTTTGGACTGCCTTTCGTCATACAGCATTTCAACAATCGATTGCCCGACATAAGTGGCGGCAACTTGATCCAGCCTGTCCATCCAGAACCTGAACGCTTCGTTCGTGTCATAAAGCGCCTTGCCCATTTGAAAATACTGGGCGCCTTGCCCGGAAAACATCCAGACTATCGGCTTTAGTTGTTCAGTTCGGGTATCCTCAGTCATTTATCACCTGTTTCAGACTTCCAATGGCGCAACGATGACATTATTCATCCCTGACAAACCGGAAATAACGACAGTGTACGCAAATGGGCAGCAAGGCGACAACCTATAGTTAGATTCGGAATTAATTGTTATACTCCGTTAAAGGCTGTATTTGCTTGTTAATCCAATAACGGTAACAAAAATGAAAACCTACCTGTTTCCCGGTCAAGGCTCGCAACATATCGGTATGGGCGAAAACCTGTTTGACGCGTTTCCTGACATTACCGCAACAGCGGATGCAATTCTGGGCTATTCCATCAAGGAACTTTGCCTCCAAGACCCTAACCGGCAACTGGGCCGTACACAATACACCCAACCCGCACTCTATGTTGTCAACGCGCTCGCCTACAGACAACAGCTAAAAGACACCGGCGAACAACCGAATTTTGTCGCAGGCCACAGCCTGGGAGAATATAACGCGCTGGAAAGCGCCGGCGCAATCCGCTTTGAAGACGGCCTTAAACTGGTCAAAAAACGCGGCGAACTGATGAGTACAGCACCTAAAGGCGCAATGGCGGCCATTATCGGCCTGACCTCAGACAAAATCGGCGATATACTGGCCGATAACGGACTCACGGCCATCGACATCGCCAACTATAACGCCCCTACCCAAACCATCATATCCGGGCTGGAAGCGGATATTCAAAATGCGCAAGCCTATTTCGAGCAGGAACAGGCCATGTTTATCCCACTGAATGTCAGCGGCGCATTCCATTCCCGCTATATGCAACCGGTGCAAAACGAATTCAGCCAGTTTCTGGACAGCTTCACTTTTGCTGCGCCGAGAATCCCGGTCATTGCCAATATCCACGCCCTGCCCTATCAATCCGATAATATCGCCCGGAACCTGGCGGATCAATTGACCCACTCCGTGCGCTGGCTGGACAGCATGCACTATCTGCTGCAGCAAGGCGACATGGAGTTTATCGAACTTGGCCCCGGCGACGTACTGACCAAACTGATCCAAAGCATAAAAAGCCGGTTCAAGCCGAATGCCGCTGCGCAAAGCAATCTGTCCAGCTCCGCCGTCAACCACGCCACTGCACAAGTCGACCGTCAGCAAGACTTAAAAACGCCGCAACAAAAGGTAAAGGACTGGAACCAGTCATACCCCATCGGCACTCAGGTTAACGCAAAAGGCTACGACGAAATACTGACTACCAAAACCCAGGCCGTCATCCTGTTCGGGCACCGAGCAGCGATCTATATGCAAGGCTATAACGGCTATTTTGCGCTGGATGAGGTGGAGCCGGTCAAGCATGCCGCCACGCCTGCGTGACCCGATAAAACTGACGTTTTATTGTCCTTCCTGTTTCCAGCCAATAACACAACCGCACACTCATTTTCAGGACTCTAATAAATGCCGAGAGTAAAAGACAAAATTGCACTCATTACCGGCGGAAGCCGCGGGATTGGCGCCGGAACGGCCAGACTGCTCGCCAGCGAAGGCGCTTTCGTCATTATCGTCGATATTCTTGATGAGCTGGGGCAGGCAGTGGCGGAAAGTATCGGTCCTCAGGCCTGTTATCACCATCTGGATGTTGCCCGGGAAGCGGATTGGCAGGCGGTTTGCGATACCATCCGCAGACAGCACGGACGACTGGACATTCTGTTTAACAATGCCGGGATTTCCGGCTTCGAGGAAGAATTCGAACAGAGACCGCAGGATGTTGAGCACATGTCGCTCGAAGACTGGCATACGATACATGCCGTCAACATGGACGGCGTATTTTTAGGCTGTAAATACGGCATTCAATTAATGAAAGCTCAGGGAGGCTCCATCATTAATATGTCGTCACGCTCCGGCATGGTCGGCATGGCGCAAACCGCAGCCTATTGCTCAAGCAAAGGCGCGGTGCGTAATTTGACCAAAAGCGTAGCGATTTATTGCGCCCAATACGGGTATAAAATCCGCTGCAACTCGCTGCATCCGGGAGCCATCTACACGCCCATCTGGGACAGTGTAATGGGCGACACGCCGGAACAAAGAGCGGAAACGCTGAATTTTATCAAAAGAGGCATTCCGCTGAACGAAATGGGGACGCCGCTTGATGTCGCCTACAATGTTTTATATCTGGCTTCCGACGAGTCCCGGTATGTGACCGGCTCGGAGATGGTGATCGATGGCGGCATTATGGCGGGCAGCACTGCCACGCTGTCAATGGCGGATACAGATGCAGGAAATTAGGTTTTTCCGCTGATTAAACAAACGCCTTCCATATCACCCTTTTCCCGCCAATCGTTCAATATCTGAAAAAACGCCTCCGCCCCCCCGCCATAAAAGCCGGCAATTTTGGCGGCTTTACCTTCGCCCGGTTTACCCTCGTTATTGTAATAACCGGGGGTGCATTCCTGGTAATACTTGAGATTGGCGGCAGCAAAACTGTTGATCACAGCTACCCATTGATCCTCCGCTTCCCCGGTCACTTCAACGGCCTGCATGTTTTGCTTTTTTACCTCGCCGATGATATAGGCGATATGGGCGCTTTGCTCATAGAGCATATGCGTATAGTTGGCGGTATAGCCGCCCTGGGTCATGCCCAGAAAAAAACAATTCGGAAAATGCCGGGTCTGAAGGCCGTGCAGCGTGCGCATGCCCTCGGCCCATTTTTCGGTCAGCGTCAAACCGCCTCGCCCATAGACTTCAAAGCCTGAACGCCTCGGATAGGCGGTGCCCACTTCAAAACCGGTGGCGAAAATCAGGCAATCCAGCTCATAGCTCTGACCCCCGACTATGGCCGCTGTTCCGCTAAGCTGCGTGACGCCTTTGCCCTGGGTATCCACCAGCTTGACATTGGAACGGTTAAAAACCTGAAGATACTCGTCATTAAAACAGGGGCGCTTGCAAAATAAGCGGTACCACGGTTTAAGCGCGGCGGCTGTTTCGGGATCGGTTACTATGCTGTCGATGCGTGCCCTGACTTGCTCCATCTGTTCGAAATCGAGCATTTCCGACAGTTTTTCGATTTCTTCCGCGGACAACCGCTCCTGCTGACGATGCGCCGGGAGTTTGCTTAACTTGCGCATGACGCTAGTCAATCCATCATTAATCTGATCATCTTCCTGCTCGATGCCGGAGGTGACCCGGTTAAAGTTTTTCATGCGCGCCTGCTGCCAGCCCGGACTCAGCATTGTCGCCCATTCAGAGTCGGTGGCTTTATTATCGCGCACGAGGACCGAAGAAGGCGTGCGCTGGAAAACATACAATTGCCCGGCGGATGCTGCAAGATAGGGAATACACTGAATGCTGGTGGCCCCCGTTCCGATGATGCCGACCCGTTTATCATGCAGTTTGTCCAGCTTGCCGCAGGCATCGCCGCCCGTATAGCCATAGTCCCAGCGGCTGGTATGAAACATCTTGCCCTGAAAAGTTTCAATCCCTGCTATGCCGGGCAGTTTAGGCTGGCTGAGCGGACCATCGGCGAGGCAGATAAAGCGCGTCTGCATGCTATCGCCACGATCAGTGGCGACTATCCAGCGTAACAAGGTCTCGTTCCAGCGCAGCTCGGTCACTGAGGTATGAAAACAGGCCTTATCATAAAGCCGGTAATGTTCAGCAATGGCACGGGAGTGGGCAAAAATTTCCGGCGCATTGCTGTATTTCTGTTTGGGGATATAGCCGATTTCTTCAAGCAACGGCAGGTAAATATAGGATTCAATATCGCATTGCGCGCCCGGATAACGATTCCAGTACCAAGTGCCGCCAAAATCGCCGCCGCGCTCGACAATGCGGACGTCCTCAATGCCCGCCTCCTTCAGCCGGGCCGCCGCCAGCAAACCGCTGAAACCGCCGCCGACAATCAATACCTCCACTTCATCATGCAAGGGTTCGCGCACCTGAACAGGCGTATAAGGGTCTTCCTGAAAACGCGCGTACTGTCCGTCTATTTTTATATATTGATCGTTACCCTCCTGGCGTAATCGTTTATCCCGCTCTTCCCGGTACTTCGAACGCAATTCATCGGGATTAAATCGCGGCTGGTTTGCTTCATTGTTATTTTTCATCGGTATCTGTTTTTACGCTTAATTCTCAAGCTGCCAATTCCCTTAAAAATGCCCGGCTCCGTTTAATAAATCCAGGTCAGGACTAAAGTTGAAGTTAAGCGGAGGCACACCATCCGCGCATGCAGGGAAAAGATGTTCTATTTTTTCCCTCTGCTGGTCAGACCACCGGCTCATAAGCAGATCGTTTGGAACACTGGCCCCATCAAATTCCCACGCCCGCATGAAAATGCTTTTTATTCTGGCCTGCATGCCGGCAGGCAGAGCGGAAAAATTCGGATTGAAGTTGAGGCTCAACAAGGTTCTATCTTGATTCGATGTATTGGCGTAGGCGCTATGCAATAATCGTGCATCCTTGACGACAACGTCGCCCGGTTGAACCGCGATTGCGGCTTCCCCTTCCCACGATTGATAAAGCGGGTGATCCGGGTTCTCCACTCTGGACAATGAACCATACGCCACTGGAATCTCATGAATCGGGTGTTTTTGACGATGACTACCTGGAATAACCCGAAGGCAGCCATTGTCAGGCGAAGTCGGGGCAAGATAAATCATCATGTTGACCTGCGGAATCCGGTCAGTGTAGGAAAGCGGCTCATCCCATCCCCACCAGTCCTGATGCCAATACAGGGAGGGATTGGAGGGAGGTTTGCTGATAATTGAGCCGCTGTTGAATACATGGCCTCCTAAATCCAGCTCGTCAAAAAGCGCCGCCAGCGCCTCGTGACCGATGATTTCCGAAAAATCTGGGTAGTCCGATATATCGATACGACAACCTTGAGCCTTAAACAGAATACGATGGTTTTCAGAAACATTCTCCAGCGCCTTATCGCACCATTGGCCGATTTTTTCGATCATGGACTGATCAAATAGGCTCCGAACAATACAATATCCCTGCCTCTCCAGTTTTTCCCTGTTTGTTGATTTCATTATTTATCCCCCTGTAAAACACGATGTAGTTGCCGTCTCAAAGAAACACCTCAGCAGTAGTTAGACGTCAACCGTTTAAGATAGGTCAGGGACTCCCTGACCACCGAATAGTCCACACCAAAATCGACCAGACAGGCGATTTCATCGACACCGGCCGCTATCGCCTGATCGACAATATCCCGGCCGTCTTCGACGGTGCCGAAAATTGCGCCGGTTTTAAAGTAACGCTGGTAGGCGTATTCCAGCATCTTGCCTTTTTCCGCCTCGTTAAGCGGGACGCCGCCGTTTTGATCGACGGACGCCTTCAGGTGCGCATCCAGCGAACTTTTTATGTAACCCTTAAAAGGCGCTTCCACGGCCTGTTGCACCTGCGCCCTGTCCTCCAGCATCAAGGTATGCAGCATTAATGTGATAACCCCTTGCTCCGGGTCAAGCCCCGCCTCCTGCCGGGCGTTTCTGTACAACGCAATCTTTTTTTGCATCGCATCCAGATTGTTGCCGTACAGCATCGTAAAAATGTTGTACCCCATTCTGCCCGCGTGAACAAAACCTTCATCATTCTGCGTAACCAGCAGCCAGACCTTCAGTTCCGGCTGCAGCGGACGGGGATAAACCGCAATCGGTATCTGTTCGCCGCCGGGCCCGGCAAAAGACACGGTTTCGCCGCGCCACAGCTTTTGCACGATCGGAATGGCTTCGCTGCATATTTGCCGCCTGTTTTCATAGCTTTCCGGCGACAGAATAAAATCGGGCTTGTTCCAGCCCGAACCGAAACCCAGATCGACACGGCCTTGCGACAGCACATCATTCATCGCCCACCATTCGACCACTTCGGCCGGGTGATGCAACGGCAGCGAAATACCGGCGGTTCTGAAACGGATGCGTGTCGTCTGGGGTATTAAATGCGCCGCCATAATCGCGGAGTTGGCGTAAATGGAACCGAACTCATGAAAGTGCCGTTCCGGCAGATAAACCGCTTCAAAACCTTCCCTGTCCGCAAACAGCGTTATATCCCGCATGAACGCGTATTTTTCCGCATCGGAAATATCTTTCCGCACATCCGAAAAAAACAGGAAACTGAAGCTGATGCCCGCCTTCGCCGGTTTCGCCTTATACGCGGCGGATTGAATGCCCAGCAGCTGTTCTATCGTTTGTGTCATGGTGTGTTTTTTATTCAGCCGTAACCATTATTGCAACAGGGGCTTGCTGTTCTGCGCCGTTAAATGCCGGGACAGCGTTTCGACCGTGGAAAAATCAATCAGCCATTGCGGCTGCACCGGCTGTTTCAGTCTTTTCTCCAGCCGGGTCGCCAGCACCATCGCCGAGATCGAATCCAGTCCGTAATTCTGGAACGGCTGGGTAGAATCGAAGTTTTTCAGCTTTAACACTTCCAGCACGGTATTTGTGATCACCTGCGCCAAATCAACCGGTTGTTCCTGCGCTGCCAGTGGTTGTGCTGCGCCAGCAAACAAAAGCTTGTGTATCCGGTGTATCAGGTTCGGCTCCAAATGCTTGATCTGGTCCAGGCTGATCACGTCGGTGATCCTGTAGACCGGCACCTCAAGACCCGAGCGTTTTTCAGCTTCCCATTGATCCAGATGATGCAGGATTGAATTTTCCGGGACGGTTTCAACAGGCGCTTCGGGCTTGGCCGCCACAGCCTGTTTTCCGGCTTCAACGGCATTCAGGTTCGCATACAGCAATTGCGGCCTGACCTGCTCAAACTGCTGCCGGTCGAGATAGCCGATAAACACCCTGCTGTCCTCCGTGCACGCCATCGCCTGTTCAAACAGCGCCCGGCCTTCCTGATTGAAAAATGTCCGCAGGCCGAGCCGGTGGAAATTCTCTTCTATCGCCGCAACTCTTTCACCGGCAATCCGGGTGATGGCTCCGCACTGGTTCCAGTCCGACCAGATGATGGTTTTGTAACACGTATAATTGTTTTGATGGTGCTGATAAGCGCTGAAAAAATCGACAAACGAATTAGCCATCGCATAATCGCCGGCGCCGCGAGCCAGATGCGGCATAAGCCCCGTCATCGATGAAAACGAGACAAAAAAGTCCGGCGCATCCGCCTTGAAAAGAGCATGCAGGCTTTCCAGACCGTTGACTTTAGGCTCCCACACCTGCTTCATCCGCTCCAGATTTTTGCTGACAAATCCGGGGTTATCTGAATCGGAATAAACGCCCGCACTGTGAATAACCCCTCTGATCGGCCCCAATTTGGCACGGATTTTTTTGAAATAACGCTTCAACGCGTGCTGGCTGGTCAACGAACCGGTATAAATCTGAAGATGCTCAACCGCCTTGTCCAGCTCAATCAGCTCGAGCAGTTTATTTTTGATATACGGAGACAGGCCGTCGTTATTGACCGCCTTCGACCACGACTCCCGTGGCGGAAGTTGTGTAATCCCCATCAACACCAGCTTGTTGCAGCCTTTGGCGGCAAGATACTTGGCAATTTCCAGCCCGACGCCGTTGGTTCCGCCGCTGATCACATAAACGCCGTCCTGCGCAATCGGCAATGCCTCTCCGGCTCCAGCTTCGACGGCCGATAAGACCGGCGCAAAACGCTGCCCGTTACGGTAGCACAGCTCCGTTTCCTGCAATTCGGCATCAAACTCCTGCATGATGATTTGCCTTAATTGTCCGGGCCGGTCGTAAGCTGTTTGGTCAATATCAATGGACCGGGCGCTGACATGCGGATAGTCTGCGCTGAGCATTTTGACCAGACCGGCAAACTTGGCGCCCGCCAGGCTCATCTGCTTGCACTGAAAATGCTGCAAGCCTTTGGTGAAGTACAAAATCGCAATGTCGTTATAAGTGCCGATGAGGGTTTGATAGAAAACGGTCTTGCCCGGATTGTCGGCATCGCTGTCTTTGGCCGTATCGTAAAGATCGCTCAAATCGATAATGTGGGTAATATTATCGTACTGGTCGATCAGGATGTGGGCGCTGATTCTGACCGATTCGGCATCCTTGTAGTTGATCGAATTCTGGATCTGGCTAGGCAGAACGCTGTTGTCGCCAATCAAAATGACTTTGTTAAAATCTTCCGGTTCAAGCAGTTTCCGGGCAATTTGCAGAGATTCATGGTTAACCAGAACCAGCACCGTGCCGCGATCGGCCGGGTGCGTCACCGGTTGCGGCTGTTTTCCCCGCCATTCCTTGTTAATCAGGCAAACATGCTCCGCAACCTGTTCGGTGCTGCCGTTCCAGGTCAGACGCTGCCCGGAGGCATAATGAACTTGGCTCAACCTGGTGAACGATTCAGTCTGCGCGCCGAAAGCCAGCCATTCCCTAAACAAACGCTGCATTGCCGCGTTCAGGTCGCCGCAATCATCCTGAGTAACCAGCACACAGCGCGACTGTTCAGGTTTGACGGCTTTGCTGATCAAGTCTGCCAACCGGTCGGCCGCAACCGGGTCGGCCTGCATGAAAAACAAGACGTCCACTGGGCTGTCGCTGCCTTGATCGGACAGCACTTCCAGGCATTGCTCGATCGCCGATGTATCGGTCGGCGGTGTTCCGACGCCTCCCAGAAACAACAAGCAATCGGGCCGTTTCGCTGTTAGCACGGCGTTGATTTCAGTGACGGCGCAATAACTCACATTCGAAGAATCATCGAGGCCTGACGTCTGTTTCAGTTGCATCAGCAGGTTGTTGAATGCCCGGCGTTCGCCGTCATCGGCGTAGATAACGACAACCCGTTTGCCCTGATAATGCTGCAACCGGTTTTGCCAATCAATCGTGTCCGGCAACTCGCTGCTGCGCCACAGCTCGCTATCGATCACCGGTGTTTCGCTGCTGCGGCAGGGCTTGCTCTCAACTGTGTCGTCTTCAACGGCTTCGGCTTCCGGTATCCAGTAATGTTCGCGGGCAAACGGATAGGTCGGCAAACCGTGTTTTCGCCGCGCCTGTCCGGGCCGGTATAACGACGACCAGTCGACCGTTTCGCCGACAACCCAGCGTTCAGCCAATTGCCGTAGCTGCTGCGTTGTAGCTTCCCCTTGAATTGAACCATCGACAGCTGCGGCCTTTTTGCCGACTTCACCGGCAACACAATCCTGATCGCTTGCGCCGGTCAACGCGTAGTTTGATAACTTAGTTCTTAATTCGTCAGCCGTATTCGCGACAACCGCCAGACGATGATTCAGCGCCACCCTGCCGACCTGAAAGGTATAAGCCATATCGCTCAGGCTCATTTTCCGGCTGTTGTATTGATCGGCCAGATAGTCGCTGACCGCCTGCGCATAAGCCGCCAATTGCTGCCCGCTTTTTGCCGACAACACCAACAACACCGGGGCGTCTGCCGCAACTGCGGCCGCAGCCTGCTGCGAAGACTCTTCCAGCACGATATGGGCGTTGGTGCCGCTAAAACCGAATGAGCTGACTGCGACATGGCGCTTTTGCCCGGAGGGCGCGTCCCACGGTTTGCACTGCGTATTCACATAGAACGGGCTGTCCTCTAAATCGATATGTTCGTTCAGCTCTTGATAATTGATGGTCGGCGGCAATTGCCTGTGCTGCAGGGCCAGCACCGATTTGATCACGCCGGAAACACCGGCGGCAGTGGCAAGATGCCCGATATTGCTTTTTACCGAGCCCAGCGCGCAAAAATGCTTCCGGTCGGTAAACTGGCGGAATGATTCGCGCAACGCGTCCACTTCAATCGGGTCGCCAAGCTTGGTTGCCGTGCCGTGCGCTTCAATCAGCTGGATATGCTCCGGGTTGATGCCGAACTTTTTATAAATACCGGTTTCCAGACGGGTTTGCGATTCCTGATTCGGCGCGGTAATGCCGTTGCTTTTACCGTCCTGGTTGACGCCCCAGCCTCGAATCACGCCGTAAATATCATCGCCGTCCTGCTCAGCCTGCTCCAACCGTTTCAACAGCAGCACGCCCACGCCCTCGCCGGGGACAAAACCGTTTGCGCGTTGATCGAAGCTGTAACACCGGCCGTCGGGCGACAACATCCCGGCCTTGCTCATTTTGACATGAATCTCCGGACCGTTGATCACATACACGCCACCGGCCAACGCCAGGTCGCTATGCCCCAGCACCAGGCTGTCGCAAGCGCTTGCCAACGCCACCAGCGACGAGGAACAGGCGGTATCGATGGACAGGCAAGGCCCTTGCAGGTTAAGGAAGTACGCGATACGCGCGGGCAGTATTGAGACCGACTCGCCCATCAGTGCCTGCGCGCACTGCGCCTGACCGGCCATCAGCTGGCTGTAATCGCTGGCCGTGCAACCGACAAATACGCCGCACAAACTTCCCGACAAATCGGACGGGTTGTAACCGGCGTCTTCAATGCAACTCCAGCTGGCCTGCAAAAACAAACGCTGCTGCGGGTCCATATATTCCGCCTCCGAGGGCGAAATATTGAAAAACAGCGGATCGAACACGTCGACATCATCGAGCAGGCCCATGCGCTTGCACACGGTTTTGCCGGGCACATTCCTGTCTGGATCGTAATATTCGTCAACCGACCAGCGCGTCGGCGGAATGTCCGAAATACACTCATGCCCCTGCGCCAGGTTCCGCCAGAATTGTGTCACGTTATCGGCTTTAGGGAACTGCCCGGCCATGCCGATAATGGCAATCGACTGGGTTGCGCTATTTTGATTGGGGTTTTGCTGCGGCTCGGACTGCGCCACGCTCTCGGCGCGGACCGGCTGCACAGTGTCGGGTTCCTGTTCAACAGTCTGCCGACCGGCAGGACTCGCCAATGCAAATGAACAAACAAGAACCGGTTCGGCTGCCTGTTTGCACGGCTGTGCTGTCATTGTAGCGACAACTGCCTGTTGAGGCTGTTCCTGATTCTGGAACAGGCCCTGTTGGCTTCCCGACTTCAGCAGGTACTGGTAAAACTCGGACAAGGTCGGATAGCTGTAAACCTTGGTTGCCCCGATGGATAAGCCATAGCGTTTATTGATCGCCCTGATCCAGGTGACCGCGGTAATCGAATCCAGCCCCATATCGATAAACTTCATGTCATCGTCGAGCGTATCCGGGCTCATCAACAGCTCCCTGGCCAGGGTTTCCCTGAGCCATGCCAGCAGTTGGTCGCCGTTTTCCTGAACCGTTCCGCTATCGATAACGGTATCAATACAAGGAGACGGTTGCGTGTATTCCATTTGGGGCAGCACAAACTCAGTGAACTGGGTCAGGGTCGGGTAACTGTAAACTTTGGTTGCGCCTATGGATAAACCGAACTGTTTATTGACCTTTCTGATCCAGGTAACCGCGGTAATCGAGTCCAGGCCCATGTCGATAAAGGCCGTCTGATCGTCGACCTGTTCCCACTGCATTTGCAGCTCCTCGGCCAGACTTTGCCTCAGGCTTTCAACCACCTGCTGCGGCGACTGGTGGCTAGATGCCCGCGCGCCGCTCATTGGCGATTGCACCGGATCGTCTTGCGCGGCGGCCTCATTAAAATGCCTGTTGATGTTATCGATGACGTCCTGGTTACCGACGAAGGTCTTGTCATGCATCGCCAGTTCCTGCGCAAAAACGTCCGGCAAGCGCTGCCGGATCGACTCGCTGCGCCGGTTCTTTTGCTGCACAAGCTGATCTCTGGTCGACAACGCCAGATGGTTAGCCAATGCCAGCGCATAATCGAATACCTCGCTGCGGGGCATGACCGGCATAGCAATGCCCCGCCGCTTTAACTCCCGGCCCTGAAACTCCCTGGCGGTCAATAAAATTTCCCGGCTTAAATCGTGGCCCAGCCGCTCCGGGAAGATCAGCGTCGAACCCGCGCCCGGCGTAAAGCCGTAGAGCATATACGGACTCTGGTAGACGCTTTCCTCGCTGTAAGCCGCCCAATCGCAGAACAGCCCCATCGCCCATCCGGCCCCGATCGCGTGTCCCTGCATCGCCGCAATCACCGGGATTTCACAGGCCAGCGGCATGCTGTAACTCTGTTCGTCGGTAAACCGGGCGCTGCCGTTCTGGATCGCCAGCAGCCCCTGTTTGGTGCCGCCGCAGGCAAAATAATTATCGTAACCGGTCAGCACCACGGCCTTGTAGCCGGGCGTGTTGTTGATATGATCAAAGGCCGCAATGACACCGCTGACAAACTCGGGTGAAAAGGTGTTTTTGCTGGACCGGTCGCACAGATTCACCACCACCACGCCGTTGCGGTACTTTTGCAGCGTAACCACATCGGAATCGAGCTTGACCGGCTCCGGCGTTTCCGCGCCAAAAGTTGCGCGGCCCTTAGACCAGACAAACCCGGCATCCGGCCTGTTCGTATCAGCCTGCCCTAACACACCGGCTACCGGCGTGAACGGAGCGGCAAGTTTTCCAGTCAACTGCCTGGTTCGTGAGGACAAATGTTTTTTCAGTTCAGCCGACGCCATGCCGGATATTTGCGCGATGCTGCGGGCTGTTTCCAGAGCATAATCGTCGATCTCGGCCTGCCCGACAACCGGCATCGTCAATCCGGCCTGCCTTAATGCAGCGCCGCTCAACAGGCCTGAACCCGATACCAGGCTACCGACACAGGCTTCGCCAAAGTGTTCGGCAAAAAGCCGGTATTCCTGCTCGGAAACAGCGGTCGAATGAAAGCTGTACGTCCCTTCCGTGCTACAGATCATGACCTCGCCGGCGGCAGCTATCAGCATCGCGTTGTAGCTGTTTTCACCGGTCAGCACGGCGATCACGGGAACGACACAACCGGCTATGGCCGAAGCTGCATGACTAACCGAACGCTTTGCCGCCGGGTCATCTTCAGCGGCAAACAGTTGGTCCAGCCCGGTCAACAACAACGCTTTTACAGTGCCATGCGCCGGCTTGTCTTCGGCCAGCTTGTTAACCCGTTGCAGGCACCCGACCAGCCCCGCACAGACGCTGTCTATAGCAATCGGCTGTCCGTCCGCGTTATCAAGCTTAACGGCAAAAACACCGTCGCCGTAATCGTAAAGCGCAATGCAGGTATTACCTCCGGAGGACGCTACCGCCTTAGGAGTGTCGGAGGCTGAGCCGTAACTTTGCAACGGCTTAAGGCTAATCGGCTTTCTTGCGCTCTGCACCTGAAACGCTGCCGTAATCAACGCCGGTTCCCGCAATGAAATTCCGTCCGGCTTCGCAGACACGGCGGAATCGAAGCAAGGCTGCTGCGCAGGAGCTTCGGATATAATACGTTTCATCGGCTCTACGGCTGCGGCTGGTGCCTGCGGTATCGGCGCAACGTCAACGGTCTTCTGAGGCGTTTCATCCACCTCAACCAACGGCAACCAGTAACGGGTCGCCGCGAAAGGATAGGTCGGCAGGCTGATGCGTCGGGGGACACACTGCCCCTGATAAAGCCTTGCCCAATCGATGTCCATGCCTTTAGTCCAGAGATTCAGCAGCCTGGAATACTTGCGCTGCCTGAACCACGCATCCACCGTTTGCTGCATCGATTCATCGCCGGCAAACGCCGCAATCAGCTCCTTGTGGCGCTTGACCTGCCCCTGATAAAGATCCTCCACCTCATTCAGGCCGCCGATATAGGCTTTGAGTTTTTCCTGCAACTGGGCCGGCGAGTGCGCGACCAGCGCCAGACGCTGATCCATCTGCTCGCGGCCGACCTGAAGGGTGTAGGCCAGATCCGGCAACTCAAGCTCGTCGGCATCGGCGACACGCCGACCGATAAAGTCATGCAATCTGGCCGCATAGGCTTTGAGCCGTTCCTCGTTTTTGGCGGACAGCACAACAACGCAGCCCTGCCCGGCGTCTGGCGGCAGGCGTTCCGGCTGCCGGTATTCTTCGACAATCACATGGGCGTTGGCCCCGCCTGCGCCGAACGCGGATATGCCGGCTATGCGCGGAAATTCCTTTAGCTCGCCCTGTTGCTCCAGCAGCGGCCGTTGCCAGTCCGCCAGCGTTTGCTGGACGACAAACGGGGTCTTGGCAAAGTCGATATTCGGGTTCAATTCGGCGGCATGCAGGCTGGGCGCAAGCTGTCCATGGCGCAGTTGCAGGATGACCTTGATAAACCCGGCGATTCCGGCCGCCGCCTCCAAATGACCGACATTGGATTTCGCCGAACCCAGCGCGCAAAAACCGGTGTCCTGCGTAGTGTGCCGGAAGGCCTGGGTCAGGCCGGAGACTTCAATCGGGTCGCCCAATTCCGTGCCGGTGCCGTGCGCTTCAATATAGCTGACCGCGCGCGCATCAACGCCCGCTTTTTGCAGCGCGTCCCTGACCAGTTCGGCCTGGGCCTGCGGATTGGGTACGGTATAGCCGTTGGTTTTGCCGCCATGGTTAACATGGGTTCCGCGTATCGTTGCATAAATCCGGTCGTTATCCGCTATCGCCTGAGACAACGGCTTCAGCAAAACCGCGCCCGCGCCTTCGCCCGGTACGAAGCCGTTGCCGCCTTTGCCGAAGCTTCTGCAAACACCGTCTTTGGATAACATCCGCGATGCGCTGAGGCCGACATAGCCGGACGGGTGCAGGTAAATATTCACGCCGCCGGCAATCGCCAACCGGCATTCGCCGCTGCGCAGGCTTTGGCAAGCCTGATGGATGGCAGTCAACGAGGACGAGCACATGGTATCCACCGGCACACTCGGTCCGCGCGCGTTAAGGAAATAGGACACACGGTTGGCCGCCGAACTGAACGAGGTATGCGGGTAGACCGTCAGGCCCTGCCGCCACAACTCGGGTCCGAACAAATCGAAACCGGTTCGGGTAATGCCGGCAAAAACACCGACCTGCTGCTTAAAATCGTTTACCAGACGCTCCCGGGTGTAACCGGCATCTTCCAGCGTCTCCCAGGCAGTTTGCAGGAACAGCCGCTCTTGCGGATCGATTGCGATGGCTTCTTTCGGCGAAATATTGAAAAACAACGGATCGAAATCGGTCACGTTATCCAGGAATCCGCCCCATTTGCTGTAGCTTTTGCCCAGCTGAACCGCCTGATCCGGGTCGGCATCAAAGAAGTCCTGCATCGGCCAACGATCCGCCGGAACTTCCCGGATGCAATCTTGCCCGGACTTTAGTATTCGCCAATAGTCATCGACATTATCCGCCTGCGGAAAGTGGCAGCTCATGCCGATAACGGCGATCGCGTCCTGCCCGGCATCCGGTTTGTTATTGGATCTGTAAAGCTGCGCCGCATCATCGCGCCCGACGTTTTTTTCCGCACTCGCCTGAACCTGA
>JALNYY010000205.1 GCA_023229605.1 Methylobacter sp. | reverse complement strand
CAACCGCTTTATCGCCGTTGTTGCGGACATCGGCAATAATAGCCAAAACGCGCTGATGAATTTCCAGGTCGTCGGTTTCGTCAAAGGCCAGCAAATCTTTTAATTGCCGGTCAAAATCGGCTGACGATGCATCGAGTCGGGTGATATTTATATTAGACATGGCGGTAACCAAAAATTTCAAATGATGCAATATATTCAATCCAATGTGTAAATGGATTGATCAATTCACCACGAAGACACGAAGCACACGAAGTCTTCTTTTTTGGTTTTCTTCGTGTACTTCGTGTCTTCGTGGTGCAATACTTTTAAATTGAGTTATGTAGGGTACGCGATGCGTACCCTATTCGTCTTGCCTTGTTTTTAGCCTCTTTTCGCCAGCGTCTTTTCAAACTGGTCTAGCAATGTTTGAATCGCCTGATGCTTCATCTTCATGGCCGCTTTGTTGACCACCAGCCGGGAGCTGATATTCATAATAAGGTCCCGGGGTTCCAGGTCGTTGGCTTTCAGCGTATTGCCGGTATCGACCAAGTCGACTATGCAATCGGACAGACCGACCAGAGGCGCCAGTTCCATCGATCCGTACAACTTGATGATTTCGGCCTGTATGCCCAGGCCGGCAAAGTAGCGCTGGGTTATTTTGACGTATTTGGTCGCAACACGGACACGGCCGGAAATCGGCGGCGCATCTTTGTGTGCCGCAGTCATTAACCGGCAGCAGGCGATATTCAAGTCCAACGGTTCATACAGGCTTTCGGCGCCGTGTTCCAGCAGGATGTCTTTGCCGGCGATGCCCATGTCGGCTGCGCCATATTCGACAAACGTAGGCACATCGGTGGCGCGAATAATGACCAGTTGAACGTCATCTCGGGTGGTTCGCAAAATCAGCTTGCGGCAGGTTTTCGGATCATCAATCGGCGTGATGCCCGCCTCTGCCAATAACGGCAGGGCGTCTTCATAAATCCGGCCTTTGGATACGGCGATAGTTATCATGGTAAAACCTTATTTTGGGACGCGGCGTATCGTCGCGCCCAATTGAGCGAGTTTTTCTTCGATGTGATCATAGCCCCGGTCGATATGATAAATGCGATCGACCAAGGTATCTCCTTCTGCAACCAATGCGGCTATCACCAGACTTGCAGAAGCCCTTAAGTCGGTTGCCATAACCGGTGCGCCGGTCAGTTTTTTAACGCCGGTGCAGATGGCGGTATTGGACTCCAGTTTAATATCGGCGCCCATGCGCTGCAATTCCTGGACATGCATGAAGCGATTTTCAAAAACCGTTTCTGTAATAATGCCCACGCCGTCGGCGATGGTGTTCATCGCGGTGAACTGCGCCTGCATATCGGTCGGGAAGGCCGGGTATGGCGAGGTGCGAACCGAAACGGCCTTGGGCTTTTTGCCGTGCATATCCAGTTTAATCCAGTCTTCGCCGGTGCTGATGTCAGCCCCGGCTTCAACCAGTTTTGCCAGAACGGCGTCCAGAATATCCGGGCGGGTGTTTTTAAGTTTGATGCTTCCGCCGGTAATGGCCGCGGCAATCAGGTAGGTGCCTGTTTCGATCCGGTCGGGAAGGATGTCGTAGTGGATGCTTTCAACCCCCAGCTTTTCAACGCCTTCAATGACCAGCACATCGGTGCCGATGCCGGTGATTTTTGCGCCCATTTTGTTGAGAAAGTGCGCAAGGTCGGTGACTTCAGGTTCTTTGGCGGCATTTTCAATAATCGTGACGCCTTCGGCCATGGCCGCCGCCATCAGCAGGTTTTCGGTGCCGGTAACGGTGATCTGTTCCAGAACCAGGCGGCAGCCTTTAAGCCGGGACGCTTTGGCGTGGATAAAACCGTTTTCGACGGTAATGTCGGCGCCCATCTTCATCAGGCCGTTAAGATGAATGTCGACAGGACGCGAGCCGATAGCGCAGCCGCCGGGCAATGATACATGGGCTTCGCCGAATCGGGCGACTAAAGGCCCTAATACCAGTATCGAGGCGCGCATGGTTCTGACCAGCTCATAGGGCGCTACAAAGCTGTTGATCGTGCTGGAGTCGATCTCGATATTCATTCTCTCGTCAACGGTCAGATGAACCCCCATGCGGCCCAGCAGTTCCATGGTTGTGGTGATGTCATGGAGATGCGGGATGTTGCCGACGCTGACCGGCGCTTCGGAGAGCAAGGTGGCGGCCAGGATCGGTAAAGCGGCATTTTTGGCGCCGGAGATGCGCAGCTCGCCGGAGAGTCGTGCGCCGCCGGTAATAATTAGTTTATCCATAGGTCAAAGGTCAAATGTTAAAAGGTGCAAGGCTAAAGGCCGGAGGGATGCGATTTTCATCTTTTGCCTTCACTATCAATCAGTTTGAATTGCAAAATGGCTCGTTTGATCAAGGCCGCTGAGTTTGGCAAGATTGAGCAGTTGCTCGGGAATATTTTTGAAAGCTATGTGCGTTCTATTGTGCCGGGAATATTTTACCCATTCAATCATCAGCGCAAGTCCTGCACTGTCCGTGCAGGAGACGCGGCCCAGATCAATGGTGATTTCTTTTGCCGCTTTTAAGAAAGAAAATGATTTGAGGGTCTGTTTGTCAATCGTGGCAAAGGTTAAATCACCATCAACAATAAAGTGTCCGGCACCCTGCTTAATAATATTCAGTTGACTCACTTTTTTTCTTCCGCAGACTTAAACAGGAATTGGCCGAGGGCCTTTTCCAGAATAATGGCGGATTGGGTGATTTCGATTTTACCGCCATTTTTCAGGTGTTCACTCGAGCCGCCCGCTTCCAGGTTGACGTATTGTTCACCTAGCAGGCCTGCGGTAAAAACGCTGGCGGTGGTGTCGTCAGGAAGGGTGTTGTATTGCGAATCAATACTCAGTTGTACAACCGATTCGTAGGTTTTAGGGTCGAAACTGATAGAGCTGACCTGGCCGATTTTAACGCCGGCTGATGAAACCGGCGATTTAACCTTTAAGCCGCCGGAGTTTTCAAAACGGGCGGTAACCGTATAGCTGTCATTCGTGGTAAAAGAGCTTAAATTACTCACTTGCAAGGCAAGAAAAAATAACCCGACAATGCCTGATGCGACAAAGAGTCCTACAAGTGTGTCCTGGGTACTGGTGTGTTGCATGTTACTTATCTCCAAACATAAGTGTGGTCAGAATAAAATCAAGACCTAAAATACTAAAAGCTGAATTGACTACGGTGCGCGTGGTGGCTCGGCTGACCCCTTCAGAAGTCGGGATTGCGTCATAGCCTTCAAACAGCGCTATCCATGAGGCGACAAAACCGAACACGATGCTTTTGATAACGCCATTGATAATGTCATCGTGAAAATCCAGTTTGGCTTGCATTTGCGACCAGTAAGCGCCTTCATCAACGCCTAGTAAGCCTGAACCGATCAGCTGTCCGCCGATAATGCCTACCGCGCTGAACAGAGCGGCAAGCAAGGGCATCGATAAGAGTCCGGCCAAGAAGCGCGGGGAAATAATGCGTTTGATCGGGTCGACGGCCATCATTTCCATGCCCGATAACTGCTCGGTCGCTTTCATCAGGCCGATTTCCGCCGTTAACGCGGAACCGGCCCGGCCGGCAAATAACAGCGCCGAAACAACGGGGCCGAGTTCCCTGACCAACGAGGCCGCAACCATGACTCCCAGCGATTCTTCGGCGCCGAAGTCGGAGAGTGTGTAATAGCCTTGCAGGCCCAGAACCATGCCGACAAACAGTCCCGAAATAGTGATGATCAGGAAAGATAACACGCCGACCGAATACATCTGGTTAAGCAGTAACCTGGGGCGCGGAAACACGCTGGGTATGCCGGAAATAGTCTGTAACAGGAAGAACGTGCCTCGCCCAAGCTTGGTAAAGCCGGTGCGGGTGTTTTGACCCAAATGCTCTAGAAATTCAATCATTTTAAATTATAGTTCAAGGTGAAAGGTGCAAGGCAAAAAACCTTGAACCTTAATAACGTTTTCCAGTTGACAACAAGTCATCGACATAATCTTTTGCCGGATAATGAAAATGCGCGGGGCCGTCGGCAGCGCCGGTCATAAACTGTTGCACCCAGTCGGATTTGGATTGTTCAATTTCCTTAGGTGTGCCCTGGCCGACAACTTTACCGTCTGAAATGACATAAATATAATCAGCGATCTCCGCCGTTTCCTGTACATCGTGGGAGACAATGATACTGGTTAAGCTCAGGATAGTATTTAGCGATTTAATCAGGTGAACCAACGCCCCCTTGGAAATGGGGTCCTGGCCGGTAAAAGGCTCATCGTACATGATCATCATCGGGTCCAACGCAATCGCCCTGGCCAACGCAATACGCCTGGCCATGCCCCCGGATAGTTCGTTAGGCATCAAGTCGCGCGCGCCTCTCAAACCTACCGCCTGCAATTTCATCAGCACCAGCGTGCGGATCATCGATTCGGGAAGATGGGTATGTTCGCGTAACGGAAAAGCGACATTATCAAAGACGCTCATATCGGTTAACAGCGCGCCGCTTTGGAACAACATGCCCATGCGTTTACGCAGATTGTACAGCTCTGTCCGCCGTAAGCCGTGGACATTGTTGCCGTCAACGGTAATCGAACCCTGCTCGGGAAACAATTGTCCGCCGATCAGTTTTAACAGGGTCGTTTTGCCCGTGCCGCTAGGCCCCATGATGGCGGTAATTTTACCGCGTTCAAATTCCAGGGAAATATCGTCAAATATTTTCCTGTTGCCGCGGGAAAACGACAGGTTTTGAACAGAGACCAGGCTGTTTTGCGGGGAGACGCTGTTATCCATGCGTAATTTAGGACTAAGTGTGGAAATTAATCGAGCTATTTTCTATGACTACTCCCTGTTAAGTCAATCTATTGTGCTGATTGCTTCAGGGGGACGGTGAATTACTTGTACCAGTGGCGCGTCAAGATCGTTACTGTGTTTGCTGTAGCCGTCGTCAGTATGATAGTGGGCGATGCGAATTCAAATGAAAATGGGGCGTTGGGATATTGCGGGTTTATTGCTCCCGCGCCTTTTTGCTTAGGGTTGTTTCACAAAATTCGGGACACCCTCGCATAATAAAGCACAGGCCTGAAAGGACTCGCCGCGCATCATAACAACCGCAAAGCCCCCTTCGACGGCGAATGTTGTCGTCCCCGTCTGTTTTTCATAATGCCCTAGACAGCATATGGAAACGAGGTCTTTGAGTACTAAAGAACTTTTGAACGCCTACTTATCCCTTAGGGAAGCGCTGATTAAATCGCATTCCAGGCAGAATTGCCAGACAAGCTGATTTTTTTCAAAAATCGCCACTTGGCAACGCCCAATAAATGGCATTTCTAACCGTTTTCCCCGATTTTTCTTCTTCATCTGCCGTTTTC
>JALNYY010000204.1 GCA_023229605.1 Methylobacter sp. | reverse complement strand
CCATCATCAGCGTTATCAAACCAGAGCTGAGGCTAAGCAGGATATATTTGAATATATCGAGGTGTTTTACAACCGTGAGCGACTTCATTCCGCCAATCATTATGTGTCGCCAGTGGACTACGAAATGCTGCTAAAATCTGCTTAACTTTGTGTCCGGAAAAGTGTTGACAGATCAGCGCCGCAGTGGATCAAGAGACCATCACGTCCACCCAGATCTACTGCCTGCTCAACACCCTGATCCAACAACTGGCAGCAACCCTGCACTAACGCCACAAGCCGGGCTACCAAGCCCGGCCACACCACCGACCGCCACGCGCAAATCCCAAGCAAGCCAATCCCCCGCCCAAAAATCGCTCCTCTTCACCCGCGCGGTTTTTGCAAAAAGAATTTGCAGTGTAATAAATTTTGAAATTGAGATTGGTGCTTATGCAGCGGAATGACTAAGAGTCAGGCTATTAACAACGAGAATTTGAAATGGCGACTTTTGAACAGATTTGGCGATTTATGAAGTTTATCAACGGCCACTTTGCAGCCACCGGATAAAAATAAAACGATAAAAACACACAAATATCAATAAGTTAAGTGGCGGAGAGAGAGGGGTTCGAACCCTCGATACGTTGCCGTATACACACTTTCCAGGCGTGCGCCTTCGACCACTCGGCCATCTCTCCTAACTTCTTGCTCCCCGCAAATAGCGGGAAGCCGCGTAGAATAATCGATATTGCGTTTCAGCGCAACGACCTTACCTGCTTTTGGCAGCCGCCGCTTGCTTAGATCATCGCTTCCAGCTCATCCCAACGCTGATAAACCCGCTCCAGTTCGGCGTCGATCAGTTTCAGTTCGTCCAGGGTCTTGGCGACGATAACTTGATCTTTTTTATAGAACTCCGGCGCGCTGATTTGCTGATTTAATTCCGCTTGCCGGGTTTCCAGGTCGCTAATCAGTTCCGGCAACTTATTCAACTCCTGCTGTTCTTTAAAGCTCAGTTTTTTTTTGGTTGCGGCAGGTGCGGGAATCTGTGCAGCTGGCTTTTCCTGCTTGGTCACCTTCGCAGCAGTTGTTTCGGCCTGTTTCGCCTGTTTGACATGGTTCATCCAGTCGCTGTAACCGCCGACAAACTCATCGACTTCTCCCGAACCGTCAAGCACGAAAACGCTGGTCACGACGTTGTCCAGAAACGCCCGGTCATGACTGACCAGCAGCAAAGTGCCGTCAAAATCGACCAGTTTTTCTTCCAGCAGTTCCAGGGTTTCCAAATCCAGGTCATTGGTCGGTTCGTCCATGATGATCAGGTTGGAGGGTTTGGTAAATAACCGCGCCAGCAACAAACGGTTTTTCTCGCCGCCCGACAAGCTTTTCACTGGAGAACGCGCTCTGGCCGGGGCAAACAGGAAATCACCCAGATACGACATGACATGCCGTTGATTACCGGCGATTTCGACAAAATCATTACCATCGGCGACGGTATCGGCGACGGTCATGTTCGGATCGAGTTGATCGCGCAACTGGTCAAAGTAGGCGATTTCAAGGCGGGTGCCCTGCTCTACCGTGCCGCTGTCGGGTTCCAGCTGCTTCAACAGCAATTTTAACAACGTCGATTTACCAGCACCGTTAGGGCCAATCAGGCCGATTTTATCGCCGCGTTGAATCAGTGTGGAAAAATGCTTAACAATCGCTCGGTCAGCATAACCAAAGCTGATGTCGTTAACTTCGATCACTTTTTTACCGGAAGCATCGCCCCTGTCCAGGGATATTTTGCTGGTGCCTTGGGTATTGCGGCGTTGGGCGCGTTCGTTGCGCAATTTCTCCAACGCCCTGACCCGGCCTTCATTGCGGGTGCGCCGGGCTTTTACGCCCTGTCTGATCCAGACTTCCTCATCGGCCAGCTTCTTGTCGAACTCGGCATTTTGATTGGCTTCGTCCTCCAGTGCTGCGGCTTTTCGGGTCAAATAATCGTCATAACTGCCCTGCCAGGACACCAGATTGCCGCGATCCAGATCGATAATGCGGGTCGCCAGTTTTTGCAGGAACGAACGGTCATGGGTCACGAATAATACCGCCCCCTGAAAATTGAGGATCTGTTCTTCCAGCCAGGTGATGCTTTCAAAATCCAGATGGTTGGTCGGCTCATCCAGCAATAACACTTCAGGCTCTATGACCAGGGCCCTGGCCAAGGCTACGCGCCGTTTCCAGCCGCCGGACAAGCCGCTGATTTTCAATTCGCCGGGCAAATCCAGTTTGCTTAAGGTGGTTTCGACCCGTTGCTGAAAATGCCAGCCGTTATGCGCTTCGAGTTTGTGCTGCAAATCGCCCAGCTCATTCAAGGCCTTATCGTCTTCGTAATCCATGGTTAACGTCATCGCATGATAACGGGTAATCCACTCGCCCAGCTCGCCCAAGCCGCCTGCAACGGCATCGTAGATGGTCGCGTCATCAGGCAAATCGGGCGTTTGCTCCAGCCATGCCAGCCTTAATCCCGGTTGCCGCCAAATATCGCCGTGATCGGGCTGGATATTACCGGCAATGATCTTCATCAAGGTCGATTTGCCCTCGCCGTTGCGGCCTAACAAGCCTACCCGCTCCCCTGCATCCAGCTGAAAATCAGAGTTTTTCAATAAAGCGTGAGTTCCAAAAGCAATGGAAACGTTGGTCAATCGTAGTAAGGGCATTTTAAAGTTCTTTATGTTGTAAATAGCGTCGTAATAAATCCAGTGCCAGCAACGCCGCCTGATTTTGCTTGACGTTAATAGGGCCTGCCACTGATCCGGTGGTTTGATGAAATCCGTCTCCAGTCAGCGGCGTATTATATAGGATAATGGCTTAGCCTTTACCGCGAAATGAGTGGATCGAAACCAACGCAAAGATATTGATAGCTTTATGTTAATCGAGTAGGGCGCGCCGTGCGCGTCAAAGAGACGGCACAGTTTTTTAAGCTTCGGGAAAGGCGCGCACGGCACGCCCTACAGCGGCGAGAACGCAGTTCAACGTCCGCAACAGAAAACACATTGTTTTTAAAGATGTTTTCTTAACTTAACGACATTGGACTTGCAAGCCTTTATCGCCGGCAAGTTCTTGATTAATTAACCATGAAAGATTCGAAGTTTTACCCTCGTTTTTCTTCATGAACTTCATACTCTTCATCGATTTATGCCTTGGCTTTTGATGCGCATGAGTTGCAAACCCCGTCCCGCCTAAGTTGCAGGCAGGATTAGTCCTGTGCGGCGGCATGAAATCCGCTCATGCTTCGACAGATTCGGCACGAACGGATTTCACGCGCTCCAACTGATTTTTTTAAGTTCAATCCTATAACCCCAGCGCCTCATTTCGGGCTGGGCATTACGCCCCGGCTTGGGTTGGTAGGGCCTCATGCGTGTATCTCCAACGGTTTGACGCGGAAAATGATGCGCCAGTCGGACAGTTCCTGGCTCAGGATGGCGATAACTTGACTGGCTTGCTCGACCAAAAATTCCGCTGTCGGCGACGAAGTCTTCAAGCAGTTTTCGATTTTAGCGAGATGAGTCGCCATGCCACCGGAACGATGGGCTATGCGGTTAAATTCGCCTTGGCTTAAGATACCGGCGATGGTAGCGCCGAAGGCGGGTAACACCGTTGCTGCGATGGTGAGTTCCGTATCCGCGTGGACTAAATGAAAAATATGCACCGCACACGCCGTAATAATCAAGCCTAAAAGCATCAAGTTCGCATAATGTAAAGTGTGGACGATGCGTTCGTTTTGTTCGGCGTTGGTATGATGGTACGCAACTTGGCCGGCGACGATGCGGCATAAATAATCGCGGTAATTTTGCCTATGCCCGGCATCGATGATGCCGTTGCTCATGCCGTCAGAACGTATCACGGCCTGCGCAAACCACTCTATCCAGGCATGATCCCGATCTTCGCGGGATTCATAAGCAGGCAGCGAACCATGCGGCACAATGCCGATAGGCATCAGGAACGCCGCTTGCCGCAAGCGCTCGGCCAACAAGCGGTAATCCAGCCAGCGGCGATGATAATCTTGATGCCTGCCACGGTGAATCAACAGTAAAACCAACAGTATCAGGGTCAGCTCAAGCGTCGCAAACCAGGGGCCAAGTAGTTTAAATTCAAGCGAAAACCCGGCAAACGGCCCGCCCAGCAAGGCGCACAACACCGCAAAACCGCCTAACACGAAGCAACCGACAAACGTGCCGCGATATTTGTCGGCGTAATGGCTCGCCAAGCTGTCAGCGCGGATAAAATGTTCCTGCACCGGCTGTGGGAAATGAAATAGACTTCCGGCCTCGGTCAAGGTTTGCCATTGATCGCCGGCGTCTTGCCGGTAAGGGGTGCCGAAAAAGTTAAACCGTTGCCTGCCGGTCTTGCCCAGCAGCGCAAAAAATCCGCGATACAGGCTGCCTAATAGATTCCGGCAAGGTTCGGGATCGGAGAAATACGTTTCATAGGCGTCTTTCGGGGCTGGGCAAAGTTTTCCCCAATAGTTTGTCCGGGCTGATGCGTCGCTGTTTTCCGGCGGCAACAGGCAATAGTTCAGGAAATCAACAATGACGGTTTTGTTAAAGCCTTGCCAATCATTGGTCGGCGAACAGGGATCGAGAAACTGCACTTTATCCGGCTCCAGGGTATTGACCCAAACTATCGGCAAGCCGATGCGCCGCGCTTTCGCAACCATACCGGGAGTGCCGGGAGAGTCTGGATTTTCTTCGCCATCCCAAATAGCCAGCACCAGATCGGAATGGTTCAGCACCAAGTGGCCGACGTTCCGGTACGCTTGGGGTTTGTTGTTACGATCGCCATCGAGTTCCAGAATTTTCGTCGCCTTTCCCAGCAGCAGGTCAAATTCATCCAAAGAGCCGGGCGTTTCGGCAAAATCGTCAATGTACAGGTTTCGCAAAAACGGCAACGGGCATTGCAATTCATAGCCTGCCGCCAATCCGCCAACGGCCGCGATGCGGTCTGCGCCTTCTGCCAGCGGCGATAATAAGCGCAATGCGGGGGACTCGGCATCGTAGGCAGTTTGTGCATCGGCGGTCGCTGCAAATTCCCGGTAGGCTTGCGCAATGGTTTGCAAGGTTTCGGCTATGCGGACCTTTAAATCACCGCTATCGACCGGCAAACGGCAGGGGCGGTGTCCGGTCACGCCGACTTGCAGCGCCAGGCGTGGTTTTTTGGGGAACGACGCGGTGTTTTGCTTGGGCATGGTGGACTCCATAAGTGATCGATATGGCAAACATGTTGCTGAGAGTAATCTAGCCGTTGCGCTTATTCAACCGCAATGGTTACTCTCCCCAACCGCTTACAGTTCTTTCTGTTGCAAATAGCGCCGCAAAAAATCCAATGCCAGTAACGCCGCCTGATTTTGTTTGCG
>JALNYY010000032.1 GCA_023229605.1 Methylobacter sp. | reverse complement strand
TGTGGCGTTTTTTTTCCAGAGTAGTACGCTTTCTGGTTTTTGACAGGGCGTTCGATGGGCTGCTCCGAAACATCAATGGCCAAGGTGGCTGCGGGATCTTCCAACAGTGCCTTGCGGTTGGGGAGTGTTTCAATTTTGGTCAACATCCTTGCGGTGCGGGCATAAACCTTATGGCAATAGGACTCGCTGATGCCGAAGACCGCTGCCAAATTGATCAGGGTCGGATAGTGGCGAAGGTAATAAAGTGTCAGCAACAAGCGGTCTTCTAAGGCCAGTTTAGAGTCTTTCCGTCCCCGTCTTGTTAGCGGATTGAGGGCTTTTTGTGTGTCAATATAAGCCGCTAATTTATCGTTGAAGTGCTGGAAATCTTCTTTTGATAAGCCAACAGTCCGCATGAATTCTTCAGGGTTGTTTGTGGGCAATTGGGCATAAGGTGTCATGGCTATCCGTGTTTTTAGAGATCAAGTCGCTATTTTAACCCTACCATGATTAGCCCTATACCAATTATTTAGGAAAGATGTCTATTAATTCAAACTGTGACCGGCTTAACATAATTGACTTTAAATCATGCAAAATATTTTCATATCTAGTAGGCTTGGTAGCTTTTTCTAAGGAGCGAACAGTGGACGAGGTGACACATAAAAATGCTCTGACATTCAGACTGGACGAAGACAACAAGTTGCTTGCCGTATTCGAACCGGAAGTATACAAGGTTGCGCTGGATGAGGCTGCGGTCAGGGAGATGTTAGCCCAGCAGAAGCTATCTGACCTGTTTCTGGATGAAAAAGCGCTCTCTCGTTTAGTGCAGATGTACAACAATACCAATGCCGGCTTTGTGCTGGAAATTGGTGAGCGGCGGGATGGCGAATTTACCATCAATGTAGCCAAAGACAAGATGAGCGCCTGGCTCACCCTGACTCCCGCATACGGAGGAGCCCCGGTCACCTTTGAACAAATCCGGCAATCCCTGAAAGAAAAAGGCATAGTCAGCGGGCTCATCACATCCGCTGAAATCGAAGCCGTCCTGAAAGAAGGACATGCCACGGATTATCTCATCGCTGAAGGCATGCCGCCTGTGCCGGGTCAGGATGCACAATTCCAAAGCCTGGTGCCGGAAATACAAGAACGACGCCCCCAGATAAATGAACACGGCATCGCTGATTATCGTAATCTTGGGAACCTTATTCTGGTGAAGCAAGGCGATCCACTCATGCGCCGCACCCTCCCAACCGAAGGAAAAAAAGGGAAAAACATCCTGGGCCAGATACTTACGCCAAAGCCCAGTCAGAACACTCCTTTTGCCTCGGAGCTAAAAGGCGCCACGTTCGATCCAGATGATAGCGACCTGCTGATATCTGCAATCATCGGCCAACCCCTGCTGATTCCCAATGGCGTCATGGTGTCGCCCACCATCACTGTACCGCAAGTGGGCATCTCGTCCGGCAACCTGAGTTTCGATGGCACGATTAATATCCTCGGTGATGTTATGGAAGGGATGAAGGTTTACGCGTTAAATGACATTTTCGTAGGCGGAACCGTTGAAGCCGCAGAAATTGAAGCCGGTGGAAATATCACTATCAAAGGCGGCGCGATTGGCAACAGCGATACCACCAGCCCAACAACTTCAATCGGCGGAAAAATTTCTTGTAAAGGTTCGGTTAGTGTCCGTTTTGCCAAATACTTCAATATTGAAGCCGGCACCAGCATCGTTATTGAAGAATATTCTATGAATAATCAATTGACTGCGATGAATCAAATCCTGGTTGGGAAACCCGGAGGAAAAAAAGGACTCATCATAGGCGGCGTCACCCGCGCCATGATGCTGGTACAAGCCGCCTCGGTCGGTTCTGATGCCGGTATCAAAACCTATATCCAGGCAGGCTTAAATCCACATACGCAAAAACAGCTGAACGCTATTGAACGTGAGATTGAAGCCAATGAAAAAAATCAGGACGACATAAAAAAAATTATCGCCTTCATTGAAAACAATCCCGAAAAGGACAAAAACGGGCTGTTAGATAAGGCTCGCCGTACCTTGGACAAGCTGGCGAGTGAAATCGTCCAGCATCAAGCCATTCGAGAAAGTTTTCTCGCCGAAATATCGTTTGCGGAGTACGCCAAAATTGTTGTGGATCAAGCCATCTGTAACGGCGTCGAAGTCAGGATTGGCGATCAGATATGGAAAGCCAAAGAGGAACGGGGGAAAACTGTTTTTCGGCTCATTGATCAAAAAATCAGTTTTGGGAGCTAACCCCTTCTATAAATTGATCCGACTAAGACGGGAGGCGTTAGAAAAAGGAAACGCCACACCGCCTTGCCCGGAACTTTACAATTATGCTTACAAACGATCAGGTTTGTGAACCTTATATACATCCTGCCTAATCTTTTTCAGCGGCATCCGCCAACAATTTCTTTCTGATTAAAAAAGCCGCACCGATTGCACATAAAGCGGGTATCTGGTACAGCAAAAAAGTTCCCGTGGGATTTTTAGCAACCATGCCTGATAAAGCGGAAACCGCCGTCAGCTTGACCACCCACCAGGTAATCCAATAGCCGATCAATCCAATGATAGCCCAATTAATAGGTGACTCGCCCTTTTCCTTTGCGCTCAAATAAAACCATACCAGAACCGCAATTCCGGCAAATCTAGCCAAATGCAACATTTTTACACCTCATTTTTTAATTATAATAAACATACAGTGCTTTAGACTCTACCCAACTGGCGTTTAACCGGCAACAGCTGTTATAAGTAGGCAATCATATTCCATAATTGATCGTCATTACATTTTTTTACGCAAGGAGAGTATTGTGCGAAAACCGTTTAAAATTATTTTGTCGACTGTTGCTGCAATGGTTTTACTGCTGATTACCGCTGCCTGCATCCTGCCGTTCGTTTTCGACCCCAATGACTTCAAGCCCGAAATTATAGCCGCCGTTAAGGACAAGACCGGCCGGGAACTGGTGCTGGACGGCGAATTAAAACTCTCGCTGTTCCCCTGGATCGGCATTTCGACAGGAAAAATTGAATTACGCAACACACCGGATTTTCAAGACCGCCCTTTTGCAACAATTGAGGGAAGCAGTATAAACGTGCGCTTATTGCCGCTGTTATCGAAAAAAATAGAAGTCAGCAGCATCGTCTTAAAGGGCTTGGTTTTAAACCTTGCCAGAAACAAACAGGGCATCGCCAGCTGGGATGATCTAATCGCTTCCGGCGACGCCAAATCCGCCGCACCGGCTGCCGCCGTCGGCAAACAGGAACAACCCATACCCACCGCTGCACCGGCAGATTTTGCGATCGGCGGCATTGCTATTGAAAATGCCCGGATTAACTGGGACGACCTGCACGCCGAAAAACACATCGAAATAAAAGACTTTAACCTGAATACCGATAAATTCGTTTTTAACGAACCGGTTGGCATTGCCGCTACCCTGACCGCTACGGATACCGAATCCAAAACGAGCCAAGCTATCAAACTAAATACCGAATTAAGCGTTAATGAACAACTCGATAGTTTTGCGCTACGCCATAGCGATTTGCAGGTAACGACATCAGGCGAAACCGTTCCCGGCAAGTCGTTAACGACGGCATTAACCGTCGCCGATATAGCGCTGGATATGCCCCAACAAACGGCTAAGATTTCCGGCTTGCAGCTCAAGTCGGGCGATGCGACGCTCTCTGCCGAATTGACCGGCGCCAATATCAAGGACAAACCCTCTTTTCAAGGCCCTGTTACCGTTGCACCGTTCAGTCCCACCAAGCTTATGCAGCAACTGGGCATCGCCTTGCCGGTCATGCAGGATGCCGGCGCGCTGAGCAAGCTGGCCGCCAATTTTGACCTTACAGCCACGGCCGATTCGGCTGACCTTAAAAATCTGGTAATGACGCTGGACGATACCCAAATTAATGGCTTTGTCGGCATTAAAGACTTTACCCAGCCTGCTGTCGGTTTTTTGTTGAACATCGATGCGCTTGATGCCGATCGCTATTTGCCGCCTGTCGATAAATCATCCAAACCCATCGCCAGCCCTGCCGTATTACTGGCTGTCGGCGCTTCCGCTTTACCTGTTGAGACATTGCGAAAACTCAATGCCGATGGCTCCGTGACGCTGGGCAGGCTTAAAGTCGACGGTTTGGCGATGCAGGACATTCATATCACTTTGAGCGCTAAAAACGGCGCAGTCAGCACGCAGCAGTCGGTCAAACAGTTTTATCAGGGCGCTTATTCCGGCGATCTCAGTATGGATGCGCATGGCGACAAACCGGCGCTGGCCGTAAATGAGAAAATAGACCATGTGCAGCTTGAACCTTTACTGAAAGATTACAGGGGGGAAGCCCAAGTCAGCGGCATCGTTAATGCTACGACGCAGCTGCAAGGGCAGGGTAATAAGACCGGTGAACTGAAATCCTCACTGAATGGCCAGTTGAGTTTCCTGATTAAAGATTCCGTTATTAAAGGTTTTAACCTGCAAAAAATAATCGACAGCGGCAAAGCGCTTATTAAAGGTTCCGCTTTGCCCGCAGACGCTAAAACCGACCAAACGCTGTTTTCGGAAATGAGCGGTACGGCGACCATTAGCAACGGCATCATTCAAAACAACGACCTTGTAGCCAAATCCTCCAAATTGCGCGTCGACGGCAAAGGCAACATAAACCTGAACTCTGAAGCCGTGGACTATAAAATCGACGCCAAGCTGCTCAATGACGAGACAGCCGCCACTGAACCTGAACACGTTAAGGCCGCTATAGTCATTGATATTGCAGGAACGCTGAGCAAGCCGTCTTATACGATTGATATAGCCTCATTATTAACCGACCAAAACAAAGCCAAGATTGAAAAACTGATCAATAAAATCGATAAAAAATTAGGCCCTGGCGTGGGCGATTTGTTAAAAAACTTTTTAAGATAAGGCTGAGCGTACCAATGCGCTTGCGGCATACTTGAAATATGGCGCCCCCAGCGTTCTGCATAACTATATAAAAATCCCATGAGTCCATCAGCTTTTCAACAGAGCATCCTCGCCTGGTTCGATCAATACGGCCGGAAAGACCTGCCCTGGCAAAAAGACCTTACGCCGTACCGCGTGTGGCTCTCCGAAACCATGTTACAGCAAACCCAGGTCGCTACCGTTATTCCTTACTTCAATACTTTTATTGAAAAATTCCCCGATGTGGAGAGTTTGGCGAATGCGCCTATAGATGAAGTCCTGCATCTTTGGTCGGGGCTAGGCTATTACGCACGCGCCCGCAACCTGCACAAAACGGCGCAACTTATTGCCGGACGGGGCAGCTTCCCCGATACGCCGGATGAACTGATCGCATTACCCGGCATAGGCCTGTCAACGGCAGGAGCCATATTGAGCATCGCTTTTAATAGAAGCCACCCGATTCTCGACGGCAACGTCAAAAGAGTGCTGACCCGGTTTAAGGCCGTTTCCGGCTGGCCGGGCAACAGCGCAGTCAATAAAGAATTGTGGACACTCAGCGCCAAACTGACGCCCGTAGCCCGTGTCGCGGATTATACCCAGGCCATAATGGACCTGGGTGCAACCCTCTGCACCCGCAGCAAGCCCGCCTGCGGGGCCTGTCCGCTTAATGCCGGTTGTTTGGCCAGACGCGCAGATAATGTATCGGCGTACCCAACGCCGAAACAAGCCAAGACCTTGCCGATCAAACAACTTACCCTGTTATTGCTGAGCAATGCCGACAACCAAATATTGCTGGAAAAAAGACCCCCAACCGGTATATGGGGCGGCTTATGGAGTCTACCGGAATTTGACAGCGTTGAGGCGGCGCACGACTGGTGCCTGACCAGGAACATTCACATCGCCGATCAACAGACATTGGCAACCAGACGCCATACCTTTTCCCATTATCATTTGGACTACACGCCGCTGCTTGTTCAATCCGATAACCTTATAAATTTTGTGATGGAAGCCGATCAAACTGTCTGGTATAAAGCTGAACAAGTTAATAAGCTTGGCTTGGCCGCACCGATTAAGCTGCTGCTGCAACAATCACACACGAGAATAAAATGACTAGACTGGTTAAATGCGTAAAATTGGGAATAGAAGCCGAAGGCCTGGATACGCCGCCATTTCCAGGCCCTAAGGGTCAGGAAATATTTGAAAAAGTATCCAAACAAGCGTGGAAAGAATGGTTAGCCAAGCAAACCATGCTGATTAATGAAGGGAAACTGGCCAGCTTCGACCCGAAAGCCAGGGCATTTTTAGCGGAAGAAAGAACCAAGTTTCTGTTTGAAGGTAACAACGAAATGCCGGAAGGCTATGTGCCGCCAAAAGACTAATTGTTTAGCCTGATTGATCCAATAGTTAGGAAAAATGGAACACGAATTTTACTGATAAACACGGATAAAAGGATAAAAAATTCGTTTAAGCCCGTCTAATCAGTGTCGCCTACTTTTGGCATCCGTGTTCTATCAGTAAACGCAACTACCGCTTCATCGAATCAAAAAATTCCGCGTTGGTTTTAAAATCTTTAAGCTTACCGATCAAAAATTCTGACGCCGCGGTTTCATCCATCGGCTGGAGAATTTTGCGCAGAATCCAGGTTTTTTGCAGGGTATCGGGATCGACGAGATATTCTTCCCGGCGGGTGCCGGAACGGTTGATGTTGATCGCAGGGTAAATTCTTTTCTCGGCAATTTTGCGATCCAGATGCAATTCCATGTTGCCGGTACCTTTGAACTCCTCGTAGATTACCTCGTCCATTCTTGAGCCGGTATCGACCAGCGCGGTGGCGATAATCGTCAAGCTGCCGCCTTCTTCTATATTCCGCGCCGCACCGAAGAAACGTTTCGGCTTTTCCAATGCATTCGCGTCAACACCGCCGGTTAATATTTTGCCCGATGAAGGAACGACGGTGTTATAAGCTCTGGCCAGACGGGTAATAGAGTCTAACAAAATGACTACATCGTGTTTATGTTCGACCAATCGGCGCGCTTTTTCGATAACCATTTCCGCAACCTGTACGTGCCGGGTTGCCGGCTCATCAAATGTGCTGGAGATAACTTCGCCGCGCACGCAACGCTCCATTTCCGTGACTTCTTCAGGACGTTCGTCAATCAGCAATACAATCAGATAACACTCGGGATTCTGTTCCGCAATCGCCTGGGCCAGGCTTTGCAGGATCATGGTCTTACCCGCTTTAGGCGGCGATACGATCAAGCCGCGCTGACCTTTTCCGATCGGGGCGATTAAATCGATTATGCGTCCGGTCAAGTCTTCGCTGGTGCCGTTGCCCTGTTCAAGGACGAATCTTTGTTTGGCAAATAGGGGCGTCAGGTTTGAAAAGGTGATTTTGTTCTTGGTGTTTTCCGGCGGTTCAAAATTGATCTGGTCAACCTTGAGCATTGCGAAATAACGTTCGTTGTCTTTGGGCGGCCTGATCTTTCCGCTGATCGTATCGCCGGTCTTTAAAGAAAATCGTCTGATTTGACTGGGTGAAACATAAATATCGTCGGGGCCTGCTAAATAGGAACAGCCCGGTGTCCGTAAAAAACCAAAACCATCCTGTAGAATTTCCAGAACGCCGTCGCCGGATATATCGTCGCCGGCTTTTGCCTGTTTTTTCAGAATCGCGAAAATCAAATCCTGCTTTCGCGATCTGGCAACATTTTCAAGCCCAAGGGACTCGGCGATTTCAATAACTTCACTTATTTGTTTTAGTTTTAACTCAGTTAGATTCATAAAAGGACGACTCAAGAAAAAGTACATACGGTGTTAAACCGCAACTACGAGGACAGGATTATAATTCAGGGGTGTGGTTTATCGGGCGGTGTGCTGGGGTGCGCTTAGATTTCGCACCGGATAAGTGTAACTCAAGTACTCAGCCCCGTCCAACCTTTTGTGACAGGCCTGAGTAATGTGAGCAACGATTGCTCCCGGCAATCATTCAGCATTCGCCCGTAACCCACAGGGACGTGGGGAATACAGATATTGCACGACTGCATGGATGCAGGAGCAATTACCGGGGAGCAAATAGCTGTCCATGGAGGTCATATGCTAAATATTGCTGTCAAGAAAGGCGGCCAGTTGCGATTTTGACAATGCACCGACTTTAGTTGCTTCCACTTCCCCACCCTTAAACAGCATCAGTGTTGGAATGCCGCGTACACCGTAGCGTTGCGGAGTTTCCGGATTTTCGTCTATATTCAGCTTTACAACGGTCAGCTTGTCCGCATATTCTTTGGCAATTTCCCCCAGAATCGGTGCAATCATTTTGCAGGGTCCGCACCATTCAGCCCAATAATCAACCAGTACTGGACCAGCAGCTTTAAGAACAGTTTCGTTAAACTCGCTATCGCTTACATGATGGACTGAATCGCTCACACTCTTTCTCCAAAAATTTAAAACCAAAACTATAGGAGGGATGAAGCTGGTAGTCAATCAATTTCAGCTGATTTGATTTTTACGTTATGCTATAGCTTATGAACAATACACATTTAACTCAAACCCGCTTCAGCAATCTTGAATTGTCTGATTCTATCTTACGCAGCTTAAAAGACGCCGGCTTTGATCACTGCACTCCGATCCAAAGAAGAGCCTTACCCTTGTCGTTACGAGGCATGGATGTTGCGGGGCAAGCCCAAACGGGAACCGGCAAAACCGCCGCTTTTTTGCTGGCCGCTTTTCAGCATTTAATGAACGATGCAGAAGTAGAAGCCGACGATGACATAGATGCTGAAACACCAGCTCCCAAAGCCGCCGCCAAAGCCAACAAGATCAAATATCCCAGAGCGATTATTCTCGCGCCAACCCGCGAGTTAGCCATCCAGATCCACAAGGACGCCTTGCAGCTGGGCAAGCATCTCAATCTTAAATTGGCGCTGATATACGGCGGCACCGACTATCAAAAACAACTGGACAGCCTGAAAGCCAATGTCGATATTATCATCGGCACACCCGGCCGCATCATCGATTTTTACCGGCAAAACGCGTTCACACTGGATAACGTAAAAGTCACGGTGATGGATGAAGCCGACCGCATGTTCGATTTGGGCTTTATTAAAGACATCCGCTATTTATTGCGGCGTATGCCGCCGCCGGACCAGCGTTTGAATATGCTGTTTTCGGCGACTTTATCCTACAAGGTGACTGAACTGGCTTATGAGCACATGAACAATCCGGTTTTGATTCGCATCGAGACCGAAGAAGTCACCTCCAAAGCCATACAGCAAAGCGCATTTTGTCCGTCGAACGAGCAAAAAATTCCGTTGTTGGTCGGCATATTGAATCAACACCGGCCTCAGCGCAGCATTATTTTTGTCAACACCAAAAGATGCGCCGAACTGCTTGACGACACCCTCAACGCCAACGGCTACAAAACTGCCGCGCTCAGCGGTGATGTGCCGCAGGATAAACGCCAGCGCTTATTAAGCGACTTCCAGGAAAATAAAATCACCTTGCTGATTGCAACCGATGTCGCGGCCAGAGGCCTGCATATCGCCGATGTTTCCCATGTCTTTAATTACGACCTGCCGCAGGACGTCGAAGATTACGTGCACAGGATAGGCCGCACCGCGCGCTTTGGCGCCAGCGGCGTGGCGATCAGTTTTATCTGTGAGCAATACGCCTATTCAATGCCTGATATCGAAGAATACATTGAACAGAAAATTCCGGTTCTGCCGATTACTGCCGACCTTTTGGCCGACATTGTAATGCCTGAAAAAAGACCCGAAAGACCCAAATCCGAATATCAGGGAAAACGTCCTAATCAAGCGCGCAGGCCGGGTTAGAAATCCGGACCGTTGGGTTACGCTACGCTGACCCAACCTACAGCCCGACCATCAATTCCCGAAAATCCTCAATAGCAGGGTAAGCGGTTATTTCTTTTTTAGGCAGTTTGGTGTCAGGCCTGCTGACCGAAATCAAATGGGCAATACCGAACTGCCTGGCGGAATTCAGTACCGCCAGGCTGTCATCGATCAACAATGCGCTTTGTTTTTCAAACGGTATCCGCTGTTGCAGCAAGCGCCAAAACTCGGCGTGCTCCTTCGGAAATCCCAAATCATGGGAACTGATGATACCGTCGAAGAATGCCTGCAAACAGGTTTTTTCCATCTTAAGGCCCAGGCTGCCGCGATGCGCATTGGTCACCAAATACACCTTTTTGGGCGACTGATGGGCTTTTTCCAAAAACTCCGTGACATGCGGCAATACCGCAATCAACCCGGAAATTTCCGCTTTCAGTCCGGCAATGTCCAGCTCTAGGACATCGCTCCAGTAATCCAGACAATACCACTCCAGTTTGCCCTCCATGCTTTTAAAGCGCGGCTGCAGTTGTTGCTTTGCATCCGCTATCGACAAGCCCTGTTTTTCGGCAAATTTAAGCGGCACAAACTCCTTCCAGAAATGATTATCGAAATTCAAATCCAGCAGTGTGCCGTCCATATCCAGCAAAACAGTGTCAATCTTGTTCCAATCAATCATCATAGTGCGTTATATTTGCAAAAAAATAATTAATAAAATAACACAATGGCTGAAAAACCGACCATCCTTAACAAAACAACTATCGCTACCAGCCGATTATTCCGCATCGAATCGCTGGATATTGAATTTACCAATGGCGAACTGCGAAACTACGAACGCCTGGCCCGCAGTCAATCGGGCGGCGCCGTGCTGATCGTGCCTATGCTGGACGCTGAAACGGTGTTGTTGATCAGGGAATATTCCGCCGGTGTGCATCGCTATGAACTGGGCCTGCCCAAAGGCAGGACCGATGCCGGGGAGTCCTTTCTGGATGCCGCAAACCGGGAACTTAAAGAAGAAGTCGGCTTTGGCGCCAAAAGCCTGCATCACTTAAGCTCTTTTTCGATCGCGCCGTCCTATCTCGAACACATGACCGAAATTGTCCTCGCCCAGGATTTATATGCCGAAAAACTGGACGGCGACGAACCGGAAGAATTGGAAGTTGTTCCGTGGAAATTACGCAATATCAATGAATTGCTGGCTACAGGAGAATGCACCGAAGCCCGTTCGATTGCCGCGTTGTTTATGGCGCTGGAATATTTCAAGGCGATGTAGGGGGCAATCCCTTGGGTTGCCCTAGCGGCTTTATCGCGATCTAGCCAGCGGCGCAATACGCTACGCTATTGACGCCCTACAGATTGCGCCTTACCGCGTTATTTTAGCGGTGCACGTTTGACCATTTTGCTTGCATCTTGCATCACCCCAATTTCATTCCATGGTATTGCCATCATCGTTATTTGTCCTGACGGTTGTAGACCTTCTTTACAAAATCGATCATTGCGATGGGAAGAGACCATAATCCACCACATTGCCCCGCCGTATATTTGCCCATAGGCAATATGATTCTGGAACCGGCGAGAAATAGGGGATGTAATTACGCGTTTTTCCACTTTGCCATATCCATTTATCACTGCAAGGGCCTGAATTGGGTATTCCCAATTCAGGCCAGGATCTTTGGAAAGGATCATCTTGCGAATGCGCTCTTCATGTACCACTCCAAGATTTACTTCTTGAAAGGCAGGAAGAGAGCTTACAGAAGCACGGAAAAGAATGCTCAAATGAAAAAGCTTGAATGTTGGGTAGTCGTAGACGGCTGTATGTGTGGTGTATTGTGTGATGCTTTCTGGCGTGAGCCACTGCATTTGAAATGGTATCTCGTATTCTAGGTTTAGTAGACTCTCGCAATCTGCGCACAGCAATTTTTCACGAACTCCTTTTTGAAGGGTTTTCCATCCCTTCTTTTTGCGTCCATTAATCTCCATCATTCTGTGATTTTTGTAGAGGTCTTTATATAAGAACTCTGGGATTATGTGTGAATCGCTCAACTTACGATCTTCCAGGCAAAGTCGGCATTGCATAAGTAAGAACCTCTAATTAGTAATTATCTGCATAACATGCAATTTGCGCGTGAAAACCCACTTCTGTTTTGCTGTTGCCAAGAACGATTCGCAACAATCGAAAGGACAGGGGTAAGTGGTACTGTCCTTTTGTACCATAGATAGTAATTTTTCATATTGTTTATTTTTGCGCTGGTTCCCAAGCTCCAGCTTGGGAACCCAGTGTCGGAAGCTCCAGCTTCCCGCGCAATTCACCACGCTCTAATCACTTCAATCAATCCCTCCTGTCCTGCATAATTACGCGCACTGGAATAGCGCCAATGTTCCGGCTGATCTACATAGCCGCGCTTGACCGGATTGTAATGAATGTAATCCAGCTTCTGCCGCATCACCGCTTCGGATTCGATGATTTGCGGATGATTGCCTTCCTCCCAAACCTGATAAGTGGTTTCCTGCTTATGGGCGCGTTTAAAAAATGCCAACAGCTCCAGATACGCGATGATTTGCTTAGCCGTGTAGGATTTAAAGCGCTGCATGTCATGGCTCAAATTATCCGAAGCAGCAATAAGATGCAGATGGTTTTCAAGGATGACGTAGCCGTAGAGTTGAAAATTTGTATCGCGCTGTAAAAAACGCCAAGAATTCAGAATAATGTCCACTGTTTCCGGGCGGGTAAACAACGGTAGCCAGTGGTTTACTGTTGCGGTCAGGAAGTGCGGACATGGGTCGGATTGGACGCGGTAACGGCTTCTGGGCATGGTTGTGCTCCGGTGTGGTGAGAGTAGTCGGGAAGCTGGAGCTTCCATGACTGGGTTCCCAAGCAGGAGCTTGGGAACCAGCGAAACGCTGTCAAATCAAGTTCAGAGTTATACCAATCACAACCGATAAAGCGGCTCCAATTTGTCATCTTTCGTAGCCGTTATTTTTTCCCTGGCTTTATTTTCGACAAACGCCTGAAACAGCTTTTTGCCTTGCCATTGCTCCGCCGCCTTGCCATACAAAACCTGGTTCAAATGCAGGATTTCGTCCCTTAACCTTGCATCACTTAGCTCTGAGATGGCGCCCAGGCTTGCTGCGTCAAACTTTTGCCGACCCCATGCCAGCAAAGCATCCTTGGCGGCTGCGGCATTATTTTCGGCGCAGGCTTTTTTCAGGCTTTTGACGCTATTTTCCAAACGTATTTCCGGCTCATTTTTTTCCGCAACCGTTTTTTTAGCCGGGCGCTTAATCAGGAAATAGGCCAATGTCGCCAACCAGCCTGCCGCCAGGAATACCGCTATCCACAACCAGACATTTTGTTGTTGCGGCTGGATAATCGGCGTTGTTTCGATTTTTTGCGGCTGCACCACGGCCGGAGCCGCCGGTTCAACCGGAACCGGTTGTGTACCTGCCGCCTCAAGTGCCGTAATGGTGGTTTCAGGAATTTTAGCGACTTCCATTTTCTGGCTTTGGGTGTTAAACCAGGGAATTTCTATCGCCGGCAATTTGTAATAGCCCGCTTTTGACGGAATTATGGCTATTTTTTCTTCTCTGAACGCGATCAGGCCTTCCGGTTTTTTCTGTTCCTGTAGTACCGGCTGATCAGGATAGGTTTTCAGCCGGTCGTCAATTTTGCCGGCATTGATCTCCGGCAGCTGGCCTACCGTTGCGCCTTTTGCCAACAGCGTCAGGGTTCTGGTCAATGGCTCGCCGACTCTCATTTGCTGGTTGTCGCCCGACCACTCTTCCTTTAAAACCAGTTGTTCCGCTGAAAGCCAATGCCGCCCGGTAAATGCAGCAGGAGCGGGCTTCACGTCCAGCGTAACCGCTCTGGATAATATCTTTTTAGTCCTGGTCGTTTGAGAATTAAAAAAACCGTTAAAATTCGGCCGGCTATTCGCCACGACCTCCGCGGTTAATACCAGAGGCTTGATGGTCACAGAACCGCTTTTTTGCGGAAAAATCGCATATTTCCGCTCGGTAACCAAGTAGTTCACTCCATCGATCTGGGTATTATAATTACTGTCATCACCCAGTTTTTCAATCACTGCATCACCCAGTTCCGGTTCATTCAGGCTGGCCTGAGCGATTTCGACTCTTCTATACAGCCGCGCGGTATACAGAACCTGGGATTGCACATAAGGGCTTTGAGGGGACGCCTCAACCTCCAGAAACAAATCATCATTGGTATCGACGGCTTTATTGGCCGTGGCCTGAGTGACCAGGATATTTGCCGGTTGGCTGACATCGTCGCCAAACTTCACCGCCGGAACAACCAGGTTCCCGGGATGTTTGGCCATCACGTTAAGCGTCCACTGTATAGTTTTGCTGGACTGCCCGTTAATCCACGACGAATTGCTGCTCTGGTTTTGTCCGAGTATCTCAAAATCCTGTTCCAGCGGGCCAAAATCCGGGTCATTATCCGGCGTGTCATTAGCGGTAAAAATGATCTGAAAAGGTTCACTCAGGCTAACCGGATTGCGGTCAAACGACACATCAATCTGTGCAGCGCCTGCATAGTTAGGCGCAAAATTCAACAGTAACAGAAGAAAGAATAATTTTTTTATAGCGTTCATGTTCGTCATTTGGATTAATCAGCCGGCATTACGCAAATCTCATAAAAATGAAATCAAGCGTTTTGTTCTTTAAAACAAAAAAATCAGTAAAAACCAAGTCCTACCACCCGCCAGCATCACCGTTCGCTTGACGGCCGCGCTGCCCGTATTGATATTTGAATTTACGTCTTAACAAACCTGCCGGATCATCGGGGATTCTCTTGAGCCATTGCTCATTGGCTTGCTGTTGTTCTTTCGATGGCTGAACATCGGCCGGCTCTTGTTCTTTAGCCTGTTCCTGGGTTTCATCTTTATCCTGCCCGGCCTGCCGGTTTTTTTCGGCTTCCTGCTTTTTTTCCTCGGCTTTATCTTGCTGCTGTTTGCTTTCTTCCGACTGTTGCTTGTCCGATTGCTTTTGCTCCGGTTTTTGCTCGGGCTTTTCCTCGTTTTTATTTTGATCCAACTTTTGTTCGCCGGATTTTTCCGATGAATCGCCCCCCTTGTCTTGTTTGGAATCGCCTTTGGATTGCTGCTTATCGTCCTTTTTTTGCTGATTCTGTTTCTTCTGCTCTTGTTTTTCCACTGCTTTTTCCACGATATCCTTGTTATATTTGGCATCGCTATCGTTAGGATTAACAGACAAGGCTTTTTCGTAAGCCTTTATAGCCTCTTCCAACTTCCCGGTTTGCGCCAGCGCATTACCCTGATTGTAAGCGCTGCCGGCTGACTTGCTGCTTTTCAGGTTGTCCAGCGCCTTGCCATATTCGCCCGCCTTGTAATCCGCCGCCGCCTTCCAATCCGGATTTTCAAATTGTTCCGCGGCCTTGGCATAATCCCCCTTTTTATAAGCCTGTAGCGCCTGTTGATCCTTATTCTGCCATAAATCCTGCCAGCCCAAGGCATAGCTGTTTTTAGGCAGCGGCAAGATCAGCAATAAAGCAAAACACAACAGGCCTTTTCTGAACGTCAGCGCGGCCAAGGGCAACACCAGCAATAACAGCCACGGGCCTTTGTCAGCCCATTGATCCAACAATAAGTTGTCGTTTTCCTTGCCCTGCTGCTTTACCGGTTTATCCAGGGTTGCCAACAGGGTGTGAATGTCCGAGTCATTTGCAGTTATGGTTTGATAAATGCCGTTGCCTGCCTGCGCCAGCTTTGCCAACTCACGAGAATTTAATTTAGGCACCACAATATTGCCCTGCTCATCTTTCAAAAATCCACCCTCGGGCAGCGCTATCGGCGCACCCTCATCTGTTCCGACACCCAATATCGATAGTGAGTACTTATCCAGCGACTTTACTGCGGCCAAAGTTTTATCCACATCAACGCCATCGGTGACCAGCAGGATTTGGCCTTTTTGCAGGCCTGCCTGCTTGAGCAGTTCCACGGCTTTTTCCAGCGCCAACACCGTGTTGCTGCCTTGGCTGGGCATAATATCGGTGTTTAATGCCGACAACTGGCTGTCTATAGTCTCGGTATCGTCGGTCAGCGGCGTTACGGTAAATGCGTCGCCGGCATAAACCAGCAATGCGGTCTGGCCGTCTTTACGCTGCTTTAGAATATCGGCAATTTTATAACGCGCCATAATCAAACGGCTGGGTTTAATATCGCCGGCATCCATAGACCGGGACAAATCCAGCGCAATAACCAGGGCTGAATCATTTCTGAATACCGGTGAAGGCAGCCGTTCCCAAGTCGGCCCCGCCAGCGCAATAATCGCCAGCAAGGCGGCGACGGCCCCCGCCGTCAGCGGCCAGCGGCTTCGGTTGACCGCCTTTTCCTGCAGCAGATACGGCAGCAGTGCGGCATCGCATACCGTCGACCAGTTGCCTTGGCTCAGCTTGTTCCTGAGCATTAAAACCAGTATCGCCAGTTGCGGCATAAGCGCCAGCAACCAGTACGGCCTGATAAAATGAAAGTCGGCCGGGTTCATCGCAAGCGCACCCTGGACAAAGCAATAACCGCCGCCAGAGCCAATGCCAGTGACAACGGCCAGTAATACAGCTCGCTGCGCGGCCTGAAATATTGCTTGCCTTTTTCGACCGGCTCCAGCTCATCCAGCCTCATGTAGATATTATTCAGCTCCTCGGTATTTCTGGCCCGGTAATATTGCCCGCCGGTACTCTCGGCAATTTTTATCAGGGTTTTTTCATCCAGGTCGACGGAGGGGTTTATCTTGCGGTTGCCAAAAAAACTGCGCACGATCATTTCATCCGCGCCGATCCCGATAGTATAAATTTTCAGATGATTGGCGGCGGCCAATTCGGCGGCCTTTAGCGGCGAAACTTCACCTGCGGTATTGGCGCCGTCAGTCATCAACACCAACACCCGGCTGTTGGCTTGCTCGTTTTTAAGACGCTTGACCGCCAGACCAATGGCATCGCCTATCGCGGTATTGTCTCCGGCAAGGCCGATGACGGCCTCATTCAATAAGGTCATCACCGTTTTACGGTCAAAGGTTAACGGCGTCTGCAAATAGGCCTGGGTGCCGAACAGGATCAAGCCCACTCTGTCCCCGACGCGCCGGTTGATAAAATCGCCGGCAACCATTTTAGCCGCTGTCAACCGGTCAACAGACCGCTTGTTGATAACAAAATCCTGTTCCTCCATGCTGCCGGACAAATCCACCGCCAGCATTAAATCCCGGCCGCTGACCGCCTGCTCAATAGGCTCGCCCAGCCATTGAGGCCTGGTGCAGGCGATGACCAATAACAACCAGGCAATGGCCGCCAGCAATAACGGCCATTGCCGGGGTTGGGAAAGCGCTCCGGTTTCAGCATCGGAAAAATCATCCAGAAACGGGACTTTTAATGCCGCCTGCTCCGCGGGCATGTTGGCGGGAATCAACCAGCGGATCAGCAAAGGCAAGGGCAAAGCGGCCAGAAGCCAGGGCCATTCAAAGTGAATCATGTTTTTACCTGGGCTTTAAGCCAGTCTTCGCATAAATCGATTAATTGGGAAATTTCCGGTTCTGTAGGCGGCGTTTTTCGATAGGGCGCATCAGCCAGAAGTTGACCGACGCCTTCACTGAACGGCATACCTTTTACCGAACTGTCGAGAAACTCCAGCCATTGCCGCCCCGTTAAACCGGCGGTCTTTGCCCTCGGCGACACACTGATGGCGACCCGCCTGACCAGCACCGAAAGGTCGCATAATTTCTGCAAGTTGTCCCGGCTTGCATCCTGTTTGATCTCTGCCAGTATTTTGCCGGCGGTTTTAAGCGCGGTTTTGCGGGTCAGCCTTTTATAAAGCCAGATCAGGCAAATAATCAGCAACGGGATGGCCACCGCCAAGATCCACCAGCCGATAGCCGGAGGCCACCAGCCTATGGCTTCGGGTTCGTGTATATCTTTTAAATCGAGGAGAGTTGGGTTCATTTATCTTAAACGTTGTATCGGATCGTCTGTGGTGCTGCATTGAATAAACGCCAGACCCAATTTTTTTGCGATCTGCTCCAGCTGATGCAGTCTCCGGGTAAAATGTTGTTGATATTTTAACAATCGCTGCCGATCGCCGGTATCAACAACCACATCCCGTTCATCGTCGGTAAAACGATAACGGCCTTTTTCCGGCAAATGGCTTTCCAGCGGATCGTAAACAAAAACCAACACCACCTCGCAATGCCTCGACAGCTTTGCCAGATAGGTTTCAGTCTGGTCATTAATGCCGCGAAAATCACTGATAATATAAACCAGGCTGCCGGGGCGGGCATGCTGGATAAGCCTTGCCAATACATGCTCCAAAGTAATTGTAGAAGCGTCTTTAATCTCCGCTTGGGCCTGGCCTACCGCCCCCTCCAGGCTATTAAAACTGATTGCATTTAAAAACCGCAATACGGCATGTTTGCCGTTTTGCGGTTTTAATTCACGGCACACATCGCCGGTAAATATCTGCCCGCCGATTCTGTCGCCGTGATGCTGGGCCGCCCAGGCCAACAAACCGGCAAGTTTGGCCGCCAGCACCGATTTAAACACGCCGCGCGTAGCAAAGTGCATAGCGGGGCGGTCATCCACGGAAATAAACACAGGCCTTTCCCGTTCTTCGCGGAACATTTTAGTATGAGGTTCGCCGGTGCGCGCGGTAACCCGCCAATCGATACTGCGTATGTCATCGCCCGATTGATAAACCCGGGCTTCTTCAAACTCCATGCCGCGCCCCTTGAACCGGGACACATAACCGCCGCTTTGCCCGGAACGTATAGCCGAATGTTTCAGTTTTACGCCCGCCGCAGGTCTCGCCAAATCGATCAGTGTTTTTAACGACACTGAAATCAATTCGTCGGCCGAGCTGTCCGCCGGGACAGTTTGTTTACCAAAAATCATCAAGGTACGGCGACTCTGGCAATAAGTTCTTTAATGAAATAGTCGGTAGTGATGCCTTCCGCCTCGGCTTCGTAAGACAGAATCAAGCGATGCCGCAACACATCAAAAGCCATGTCTTGAATGTCTTCCGGACTGACAAAGTCGCGTTGCGCCAGCCAGGCTTTGGCTCTGGAACAACGATCCAATGCTATGCTGGCTCTGGGACTTGCGCCGTATTGCAGCCAAACTGCCAGATCCTTTCCGTAGGCCGCAGGATTGCGGGTCGCCAGAATAATTTGCAGCAGATAGTTTTCAAGGCTTTCCGCCATATGCAAATCCAGCACCTCATTACGTGCAACAAACAAGGTCTTTTGCTCAAGCGGCTCGAACTGTTCGCCATTTTTTACCGGACCCGAACGCGCTTCCGTTCTGGCCAAATGCAAAATGTTTTTTTCATGTTGCGCTTTTGGATAGTCGATTTTTATATGCAGTAAAAAGCGATCCAGCTGTGCTTCCGGCAACGGATAAGTGCCTTCCTGTTCGATAGGATTTTGCGTCGCCATCACCATAAACAATTTTGGCAACGGATAAGTCGCCTGGCCTACGGTTATTTGGCGCTCGGCCATGGCTTCCAGTAACGCCGCCTGTACTTTCGCCGGCGACCGGTTGATTTCATCGGCCAGTATCAGGTTATGGAACAAAGGTCCCTTTTGGAATTCAAAAGTGCCTTGTTGCGGACGGTAAATTTCAGTTCCGGTTAAATCGGCCGGCAATAAATCAGGAGTGAACTGCACCCGATGAAAATCGCCTTGTATGCCTTTGCTTAACACGTTGATGGCCCTGGTCTTGGCGAGCCCAGGAGCGCCTTCGACCAGAATATGGCCGTCAGCCAACAGCCCGATCAGCATCCGCTCAACCAGCACATCCTGGCCGATAATCTCCTGATTAATATAGTTTTTCAACCGAATTAATGCCGGTTGAACGGTGTTTTTATTGCCGTTTTTTTCTAACATAATTGTCCTGACATGATGTTGTTCATTTTTAGATCCACAGTACGAAAGCCTTACACATTAAGCACCAGGCAGGTTTTTATCCGACAGATATATTGTCTGAAAATCATTTTTTCAATGAAAGATTGTCTATTTTATACAGTTATGGCCGGACACAACATAGACTAAATCTGTTAAGAAATTCTTAATAAGCTGTGGATGAGCATGTGGATAATATTGAAACTTTGGTTATCCACAATCTACACACAAGATGGGGATAACCTTAACAGCACCTTAGCATATGCATCAAGATATTGATTCTAAATATAAAAAACAGCTTATCAACAAGTTTACGCTGAGCTAATAATAGTAGTTGATTTTATGTTTTTTAATTTATTGTTATTACTCCAAACAAAAAATCTACCCTATAGCCTTTATCACCTATACTCTTTCGAATTGCTGTTTACGGTAGAGCAACCGAGGAAAAAACATGAGATTTACACTGCTTATTTTAGGAAGCCTTTTTTCCGTCTGTACTTTTGCAGGGGTTTACAAATGTACGGATGTCAACGGCAAGACAAATTACCAATCAAAACCCTGCGATCAGCAGCATAAAACCGTACAAATTAATGTCAAAACAGGGACCACTAACTCTTCCGACGGGCTGGATCATGAGAAGCTGGCTTTAGAACAAAAAAAACAGGATGAAAAACTCGAGCAAGAGCAATTACTGAAAAAACAGAACCAGCTTAAACAAGACGCGATGAGTGAAAGTGCAAAAAATCAGTTTCTTATTAAAAATAATCCTGATAAATTCTCAGCGTTTGCTATCCCGCCTTATGTTTTCGATCAATTGCCCAATTTAGTCAAAAACTTCCAGAGCAGGCTCCCCGATATTGAACGCTTAAGAAGACAAGCTGCAGAAAAAGCTTTGGCTTCAGGGCTATGCACTCGTGTTGAGGGATCTGAACTGGATGGAAAAAGCACCAAGAAAACATTGGTTTTCTCAGTCGATTGCAGCAGCGGAAAGATCTTCTATTTTACCGAGCAGGAAATAATCAGGTAATTCCCTAAATGAACTCACCCAAAACAATATTGATCACCGGCTGCTCTACCGGCATTGGTTACACTACAGCCGTTGGATTAAAAAAACGTGGTCATAACGTTATCGCTACAGCAAGAAACCCGGAAGATGTGATCAGGTTGCAGCAGGAAGGTTTTACCGCAATTCGGCTGGATTTGGCTGACAGCGACAACATTCAACAGGCAGTCGGTTTGGCGGTTGAACTAACCGGCGGGAAAATCGACGCGCTGTTTAACAACGGCGCTTTCGGTCAACCGGGCGCTGTTGAGGATTTAAGCCGCGATGTGCTGCGATTCCAATTTGAAACCAATCTGTTCGGCACTCATGAATTGACTAACCTGATCATCCCCTTAATGCGCAAACAAGGGCACGGCCGGATTATCTATAACAGCTCAGTGTTGGGATTCGTCGCCATGACTTATCGGGGCGCTTACAATGCCAGCAAGTTTGCTCTGGAAGGTTTGGCCGATACTTTACGCCTGGAGCTTTACGGCACTAATATTCATATCTCGTTGATTGAACCGGGGCCGATCTTGAGCGACTTTAGAAAAAATGCTTTTGCCCTGTACAAGAAAAATATAGATCCAACGCACAGTCACCACCAAGAAACCTATAAAGCGATGGAAGCCCGCTTGCAAAAGGAAGGAGCGGCGGCTCCGTTTACCTTGCCGGCTTTTGCCGTCACCAAAAAAGTCATTCATGCGCTGGAAGCCAGGCAACCCAAAATGCGTTATTACGTCACTTTTCCAACGTATTTATTTGCAATTCTTAAACGCATTCTGCCCATGTCCTGGCTGGATGCCCTACTCAGAAAGGTTTAGCCATGCACGATCCGGATGAAATTATCATCACTTGTCCCTATTGCGGCGAATCGCTGGATGTATTGGTAGATACGTATTCCGGGCCGCAGCAATATTACGAAGACTGTTCGGTTTGCTGTGCGCCGATTTTATTTATTGTGTCTGAAGATGAAGCGGGGGAAATGGTTCTTGACGTCAAAAGAGATGATGAATAATTCCGCACTCCAGATTTAATTCACATCTGCGTAACAAAGCGTATGCTTTTGGAAGACTTTATAACCATTGATTTACAATGGTTTTTATTGTTCCAAAACTGCATCATTTCATAGTAAAAAGGTAAGTTATTAATTTTTTCTATGCTAGAATGCAGCGCGGCATTAGCCATTCATTATGTTGGATTCTTGCTTTTTGCATAAACTCTCATTCTAATCGTTATGCTGACACAAAATATCAACAATATAGGTTTTATAATCAATGAAAATACTTAAAAAGATCGTAATTTCTCTTGCTATGGCAATGTCTGTGGCTGCAATTTCATCAACTGCTTTTGCTGCTGAAAAGAAAGATCCGAATGCCGTAGTTAGAGAAGCGGCTGAAGGTACGATTGCTAAAATCGAAGAAGCGATCAGCTTAATCGAAAAAAGCGGCAGCAAAGAAGACACTCTAACCGCCATTGCTGAAGCTCGCCAATTACAAAAAGAGTTTCGTTATGAACTGACTGAACGCCTTCGTCAAAGAGCCAATGATAAATTGAGAGTGGCTCGTGAAGCTTTTGAAAATGGTAATACTAAAGAAGCGGAAGAAGTATTAAAGGCTTCTTTAGCTCAATTTAAAGAAATGAAAGTAACTTACGACGCAGCACATAAATAACAAACCGCTGTTAGGTCAGATTCGATTATTTAGTAATGTTATCGAATCTGATTTTAAACTCAAAAATAAAACTCGCTAAAAATCATTCTTTTCACCGCTCCACAGCTGGTTGAGAAGTTTCGATATGTGTTAAAATCCCTTTCGGTATAAGGCTATTATCATTAATAGCCGCACAGCCAATTTAATTAAAAAATAACAATGACTTGAGGTCGAGTTCAATATGAAAATCTTAAAAAAAATCTTACTGTCCTTATTAATTGCAGCTTCTATCGGCGCTGTTTCAACTTCAGTATTGGCTGAAACCGATAAAGGCAGAATTACATACGCTCCTGCTGATGCAATTGATTTGGTAGTCGGAAAAATTAAAGTAGCGCTTGACGCTATTACTAGCGGCACAGAAGGCGATGCACTTGCCGACCTTATCAAAGAAGCATCGGATGGAAGTAAAGAAATCAATGCTAACGATAAAGTTGATATTGCACGTTCAAAAGCCAATAACGTTTTGAAAGCAGCCAGAAAACTTGCTCAGGAAGGTAAGGTAAAAGAAGCCGAAGAAGCATTAAAAGATGCAGCCAAAAAGTTTGAAGCTTTGAAAAGCTTAATCTAATCTTCACCTGACCATATCAGGATGCCATCCGGTTTCCTGATATGGTGTAAGCCCTCCCCTTACGAATCCGTTTCCCCAGTATAAAAACCGAATAGCAATTGTATGGCTATTCCGGAATTCAAAAAGCTTTTACTATCCCAAATCTATATTAGCGTTGATTGTCAGAACGGTATTTGTCCGATGCCAGCAGGAAAGCCGCCAGTTGCTCGTCGGTGTTCAGGATGTGATTGATTAACCAGTTGTTGAGGAAAGAAAGCAAATCTTCGCGCGAAATCAGAATCCCCGCTTTAATGTCATTGTGCACGGCGACCACCTTAGCCGAGAAACTGCGATGCTGCCGGATATGGGTCTCGACATCCTCAGTTTTTTCCTCGCTGTAGCCGTATTTATGCATCAATTCCTCTTCGGCTTCGAAGTGGTACAGGGCGTAGATGAGCATATCCCGGGTCATTTGTTCCAAAAAATCGGCCTTGTTGTTAGCGGTCAGCTTGGTGTTTGCTTCATTGAAAAGGCTGACGAGAATTTGATGCTGCTCATCGATTTTATCAATGCCGGTGACAAGTCTGTCATTCCATACGATAAGATCATAATCGGCCATATGTATTCTCTATGACTCTTTGAGTAATTGTTCAGCGAGTGTAACCCGCAAATGACGCAGAGGACCGATCAAATTATGCTGTAGCGCCTGCAATTGGACTTTATCGGCATCAGCTTCAATTGTCATACCCGCCTTATAATGTTCGCAGAGCCGAGCCGCGGTCTGGTGGATACGTTGATGTACTTCGTCAAGTGCATCAAACTCGCTTATATTACAAAATTGACGTTGGCCCTCGCTGTAATACCATTGGCCAAAAAGGCATTGCCGGTAATCCAACAGCGCTTCCGGGCTAGTGTGGTCACGCGGGTCATCAAGATTGGCGATAACCCGGTCAATCCAATAGTGGTGATTGGCTTCCGCCTGTAACAGCTCGAAATAACCCCGCGAAGTTAAATGGGGGGCGGATAAACCCCACATCGGATCCGCCGTAAACTCCGCCATCCAGGTAAGCATTTTTTTTCCCGGCATGGGCCTGGCGATTCCGTAACCCTGCATAACGTCGCATCCCAGTTTCATTAGCATTAATATCTGATCGATGAACTCGGCACCTTCGGCAATTACCTGTAGTCGGAAAGACGCCGCCAAACCGATTATCCCCTCTAAAATCGCCTTGTCTCCGGGATTTGTCAGCATGCCGGAAACAAAGCTCAGGTCGATTTTCAAGGCATCGGCGGCAAGATGCTTCAAGTGGGTCAGCGATGAAAACCCGGTGCCAAAGTCGTCCAGTGTAACGCGGACGCCCATAGCTCGGCATCTGTGGATGGCTTCGCTACTGACAAGCAAATTTTCCAATGCCGCCGTTTCTACAATTTCTATTTCCAGTCGCTTGATGATTTCAACATCATATCCGGCAAGCGATTCTTGCAGATGATGTAAAAACTCCTGATTGTGCAGTTGCCGGGAGGAAATATTGACGCTGATCTGAATGTTAAATCCTGCCTCACGCCATTCATTCAGTTGCCGCAATGCTTCCTGTATGGTCCATTCGCCCAGGGCAATAATCAGGTCGTCGTGTTCAATCACGGGAATGAATTCGGACGGCGCCAGTATGCCGAGTATAGGATGATTCCAGCGCACCAACGCCTCCGCGCTTATTACCTTGCCTTGGCGGCAATCAACTATAGGTTGGTAGTAAAGTTCAAACTGCCCTTCAGCCAATGCTGCACCGATTTTCTTGAGTAACTCCAGATTAGCTTGAATGCGCTTTGCGTATACCGAATTAAACAGTTGATAACCGTTTTTGCCGGATTGCTTGACCTCATACATGACCTGATCCGCATGGCGCAATAATAAATCCGGGTCGCTGCTGTCTTCCGGAAACAGGGTGACGCCGATACTGGCTGAAATATGCGCAATTTGTCCGAATATCTGGTACGGAGCCGCTACGGAAGCAATAATCCGTTCCAATGTCTGTTCACATTCCCTGACTGTTGTGAAACCGCCAAGGAGCAAAGCGAATTCATCGCCTCCTAAGCGGGCGGCGGTGTCATCCTGGCGTATACATTCTTGTATTCGCTGGGCCACACCGCATAGCAGTTGGTCGCCTGATGCATGACCCAGCGTATCGTTGACTTTTTTGAAACCATCCAGGTCAACCATGCAGATAGCGGCAATTTCCTGGTTGCGGCGGCAGTGAGCCAAAGTTTGATGCATGCGGTCTGCCAATAGAACCCGGTTAGGCAACTGGGTAAGCGGATCATAGAAAGCCAAATTATTGAGTTTCTCCTCTTTAACCTTACGCTCGGTAATGTCGGTATAGGTAGCAACAAAATTGATAATCTTGCCGTCATCATTCTTAACCGCAGTAATAGTGACGAATTCAGGATGCAGTTCGCCATTTTTGAGTCGATTCCATATTTCACCCTGCCATGCCCCGGTATGGATAATGCTGGCCCACATTGCATTGTAAAATTCCGCATCATGATGGCCGGAGTTTAATATATTCATCTTGCGGTTAATCAACTCTTCTCTTGAATAGCCGGTGAGCCTGATAAAAGCTTGGTTGACTTTGATAATGGTATTATTGATGTCGGTTATGACCATGCCTACCTGGGATTCGAAGGCGGTGGCCGCGATTTGAAGCTCAACTTCCATATATTTCTGCTTGGTTAATTGAGTTTTAAGCGGGCGGACTACCAGAAAATAGATGGCGGGAAAGGTCAACGCCAAAAGCAACGCTGCATCGAGCAAGGCTTCGCACCATTGTGAAAGCTGCGGCGGCAACCTGTCAATAAACAACATGACCAGTGTTTCGCCGACAAAAATAGAGCAGATTAATGCTAAGAACAGATGTTTGACGGAGTGGGGGTTATTAATTGATATCACGTCAATTCTTACCCATCAACAGCGGACTTATTTTTTGGAGTGAGGACCGGCTCATTACTTCCTTCAAACAGATAACAATGTGTAATCATTTACTGACAACAATAACAGCAATGACAGCTTAACAATAACATTCCAATTTGTCTAACGGCGTTTATTCTTACCGGTTAAAAAAAGTAAGGTGGAAACCGGCAAGGCTCTGCTGAGCGCAGCCGAAGGGCTCGGCACGAACGGTTTCCACACACTTCAACTGATGTTTTAGGATTAAGCGGGCAAGAATCTCTCGCTCAGCACCTGTTTATCGGGCACGCCTTTGGCTCGCGCGGCCGCTTCGGCGGCATCGATCAGAGCAGGCGGCCCGCACAGGTAAATGTCGGGCAACACAGTTGCATCCTCCAAATCCTGAGCCAGGGCATCCACCGGCGTACCGCAAAAACCCGGCCAGCTGTCATCCGGCTTCCATACGCAGAAAATTACCTGAAGCTGGGGAAGTTCGGCTTGCAACGCTTTCAACTCCGTTTGGCAAAATAAATCTTCCGCCTGATTTGCGCCGAAATAGAGCCGCGCCGGATGCGGTTCCTGGAATTCGGCCATCCGCCTTAACATCGACAGCATCGGCGCCAGACCGGTTCCGCCGGCCACAAACCAGCGCGGCCTCAAGCCGCTTTCATACAAGCCGAAAGCGCCTTTGGGGCCGTGTACGATCAAGGCCTGTCCAACTGCCGCCTGTTCCCGCAACCATGTCGAAAAAAGTCCGCCGGGTTGCAGGCGGATCAGGAATTCCAGCCGACCCTCCCAGTTTGCTGTGTTGGACAACGAATAGGCGCGCTTGATGGCCTGCCCCGGCACTTCCAGTTCCATGAACCGGCCGGGTTCGAATTCGGCGACGCTGCCGCCATCTTCATCCGGCGACAGACGCAGTTCCAAACGTATGGTATTGCCGCCGACGGCATCGACGGCGGTGATTTCGGCATTTCTGACCTGGATTTTACCGATCAGGATACGGTCATGATCGAAAGGCAGCGATATGCGTAAATCGCTGTTAGGAAAGGTGCAACAGAGCAGAGTGCCGCCTTCATCCGCTCCGTCCGGCAATGCGGCCGGGTTATGTTTGCCCAGGGTAAAGTTGCCGTGGGTGACATCGGCATAGCAAGTGCCGCAGTTACCCTGCCCGCATTGGGCGGGCAATACGATATGGGCGTCGGCGGCGGCTTCCAGCAGATTCCGGTCTGAAGCGCATTCGAAACGGAGCCGCTCCCCGTCTCGGGTGGTTAGTTCTATAGCGTGGGTATTCATATTTTGTCAGGACTCCAAAAAAAGAATGCTGCCGGAAAGGCTTTACGTTTCCGGCAACGAGGGAGGATAACGATTGATCCGCGAAAGATACGAGTGTTTGCCATTTACTCTTTAATGCATGGCGGATGCGCTACGCTTATCCACCCTACGCCTAAAAAATGAATTACATCGTTTTCGTGGACGAACTGATTAAGCGGCTTTGCGCGCCAACGAAGCTTCAATGTCGGCCTGCGCGGTGGTAATCGGCAGCAGTCCGAACTTATCGACCAGCACCTGCACCAGATTAGGCGTCAGGAAGGCAGGCAGCGTGGGGCCTAGGCGAATGTTGCGGATACCCAGCGCCAACAGGGTCAGCAGCACGGCGGCGGCTTTTTGCTCGAACCATGACACGACCAAGGACAAAGGCAGCTCGTTCACGCCGCATTCGAACGCACCGGCCAGTGCAGTGGCAATTTTGATCGCCGAATAGCTGTCGTTGCATTGACCTAAATCCAGCAACCGCGGAATGCCGCCGATGTCGCCGAAGTCATGCTGATTAAAGCGGTATTTGGCGCAGCCCAGCGTCATGACCACGGTGTCCTGCGGGGCTTGTTCGGCGAACTCGGTATAGTAATTGCGGCCGGGCGCCGCGCCGTCACAGCCGCCGACCAGGAAGAAGTGCTTGATAGCGCCGGACTTGACCGCATCGATCACTTTGTCGGCTACGCCCAGCACCGCATCCCGGCCGAACCCGACGGTGACGGATTTTTCGTCGGCATCATCTTTGAAGCCAGGCAATGCCTGGGCGGCCTGGATCAACGGGGCAAAATTCTTGTCGCTGATATGGCGCACGCCGGGCCAGCCTACCGGGCCTGCGGTAAAAATGCGCTGGCGGTATTGAACTTGCGGCTCGATGATGCAGTTGGAGGTCATCAAAATGGCGCCGGGGAATTCGGCAAATTCTTTTTGCTGATCCTGCCAGGCGCCGCCGTAATTGCCGGCCAGATGCGGATAAGCCTTCAGCTTAGGATAAGCGTGGGCGGGCAGCATCTCGCCGTGGGTGTAAATGTTGATGCCCTTGTCTTTGGTTTGCTCCAGCAACGCGGCCAGATCGCCCAGGTCGTGGCCGGATACCAGAATGGCCTTGCCTTTGATCGGGGTAGTGCGCACTTGAGTCGGCCGTTGCGCGCCGAACGTACCGGTGTTGGCCTCATCCAATAACGCCATCACTTCAAGATTTAAAGTACCCAGCGCCATGGACTGATTCAGCAACGCTTCAACATCGGTTGGGTCTGTACTGAGAAAATCCAGCGCATCTTCGATACCGGCGTAAACCGTATCGCTTTCTTTACCCAACACATAGGCATGGTGAGCATAGGCACAAACGCCCTTGAGGCCGTAAAGCACCAATGAACGCAGGCCGATAATGTCCGCACCGACTTGGTCGAGTCCTGCATTGATGCCCACATCGGCGGCTTGTTTGAGCATCCCGTCCATGTCGGCAGCCGGCTGCCAGGCGGCTGCGCCGGTCAGTTCTTCAGGTGTTTTACCCGATGCAAGCGCAGCTGCGATGTAGCTCGCCTTGACCCGGTCGCGTACCTGCGCGGCTTCCTGTATTAAGGTAACGAAGCGGGTGGCGTTGAAGTTCACGTTGGTCAAGGTGGTGAACATCGCGTACAGCATGAACTCGCCGGCTGCATTATCCGGAGCGTTCAGGGCGCGGGCGCGTTTGGCGTACCGGGCAATGCCCTTGACGCCGTGAATCAGTAAATCCTGTAAATCGGAAGTCGCGGCGTCTTTGCCGCACATGCCTTTGGCAGTAGCGCAACCGCTGTCGGCATTGGAGCGGTCGGTTTGTTCGCATTGGTAACAAAACATCAGGGTACTCTCCTCGAATTAATAAATCAGCTGGGGTGGCAGAAAAATACTGCTCTCATAACGTATTCAACTTAAGCAGATTATTAATTCGCCACGAAGACACGAAGTTTTTATCTTAATTTTTCCTCGTGAACTTCGTAACGATATGTCTTAAGTTGATACCCATAAGTAAGAGCACGTAACATGCCAAGCAAAAAACCTTGTGTTTGCCGGCGTTGCCAGGGTATTGTTGTACTATCAACATCGGCCTTAGGTTGTGCAATCGACATCGAAGTTATCATTATGACGACAAACCTGTTTTTTACCGCGTTGATTTCCATTGTCGCCGACTTATCCACACGCATGTCGACGGAACAGCGCTACCAGCGCCTGTTGGACTTTTTAAGCCGGATTTTTCCTTGCGATGCGTCCGCGTTGCTGAAATTCGAAAACCATTGCCTGATACCGCTGGCGGTTCACGGCTTATCGTAAGATACGCTGGGACGGCGTTTTCTGGTCAGTGAGCACCCCCGCCTGGCGAAGATTTTGGCCTCAGATCAATCGGTGCGCTTTGCCGCCGATTCCGATCTGCCCGATCCCTATGACGGACTCATTGAATCGGATAACGATCAACTGCTGGTGCATGATTGCATGGGGGTCAGGATATTTATCGATGGGGAACCCTGGGGCGTTTTAACGCTGGATGCTCTGGCGCCCGGCACTTTTGACAATATCGACCCGATGCAGCTGAGCACTTTTATCAGCCTGACTGCCGCCACGGTCAAGGCTGCCGGGATGATTGCCTCTTTGGAGCAGCGGGTGCGTTATGCAACCCAGACATCGTTCAAATACAACGCCGACCATGACATGATCGGCGACAGCGAATGCATGCGCAAATTGCGGAACGAAATTTCCATCGTCGCGCCGTCGGAACTGGCCGTGTTGATTTTAGGCGAAACCGGGGTGGGCAAGGAACTGGTTGCGCTGCGCATTCATCTGGAATCGAACCGCGCCGATCAGGTCATGGTCTACGTCAATTGCGCGGCATTGCCCGAGAGCATTGCCGAAAGCGAATTATTCGGCCATACCAAAGGCGCGTTTTCCGGCGCCGTTAGCGACCGGACCGGAAAGTTCGAGCTGGCCAACGGCGGCACGATTTTCCTGGATGAAATAGGCGAACTGCCGCTGTCCATTCAGGCTAAACTATTGCGCACCTTGCAAAACGGCGAAATACAGCGCGTCGGCAGCGATAAGCAAATCAAAGTTAATGTGCGGATCATTGCCGCAACCAACCGCAACCTGCAACAAGCCGTCGCCGCAGGCCTTTTCCGCCCGGATCTTTACCATCGTCTTGCGGTTTATCCGTTGCCGGTTCCGGCATTGCGCGAACGGGGCAAAGACGTTCTATTGCTGGCGGGCGCTTTCCTGGAAAAAAACCAGCAGCGTTTGGGCGTTAAAAAATTGCGCCTGGATCAGGACGCCAGGAAAACCTTGTTGGATTACCACTGGCCGGGCAATATTCGCGAGCTGGAGCATTTACTCAGCCGGGCGGCGCTAAAGTCGGCGACGCCGGAAAACCGGCTGGCGGATTTTATAACAATTTCCCCGACCTATCTGGATATGGGTCCGGAGCAATTGAATTTGCCGCCGGATGACGGTCCAACCCCCGCTGTTTCACCGCCGGCACCGTCCGCATCTATAGATTTCAAAAACGCGGTTGACGAGTTTCAGCGCCAACTGATCCGGCAACAACTTGCAGCGCAACAGGGCAATATGGCCGCGGCGGCAAGAGTGCTGGGACTGGACCGGGGCAATTTTCATCGTTTGCTGAAACGGTTGGAGGTTAAATAAGCAAAGACTCTTCCGCCAGTAACCTCCGCAAATTGTTCATTGCTGTCGCCGCAATTTGTCCTTGCAGATTGATATTGTCGATAATCTCCAACACGGTGCGGGTATCAACAATCGCCTTCACATTAGGATTAACCGCTTTCAGGTCATAAACCGCCGCGTCAATATCCGACGCTTTGGTTTACGCTTCGCGGACGGCTTTTTCTTTGGCTTTGATGGCATCTTCAATAGCCGATATTTTTTCCTTGTCGGCTTTATCTTTTTTCAGCGCTTTCAAATCCTCTTTAAGCGGCAGCAATGCTTCGGTAAGATTTTTAACCTCTTCCAGAAACGGCTGCATATCCGCCTGAGCCTTTGCCCGGCGGGCTGCAAAGTCCACCGTCCAGGAAAAATCGCTGTCCGCTTCAGCTGTGCCGTGCTTCTTGAGCAATCTTGCAACCGAAGGAAAAGGTTTGCCCTGATTGCCTTCCTGTTCCAGCCAGTCCGCAGTCAATGGCTTAGGCAAATCGGCATCATCCAGAATACCGCCTTGCTTATCAAAGCCAAAATACGCCAAGGTCGTCGGCGTTTTCTTGCCGACTTTAATTTGCGACAAATCGTAATACCAAATGCGTTCGGTTTTTTTACCCTTGGTAAAAAACAGCAAATTGGTTTTAACACCGGCCCCCGCCGTTGAAAACACGCCGCCCGGCAAACTGATGATGCACCACAAATCGCATTCATCGACCAGCTTGTGCTTGGTTTCTACAAATGCGCTCTCATTGGTTCGAAACAACAAGCCTTCATCCAGCACAATGCCGCAACGCCCGCCCGCTTTGCCGTCCATCGGCATTTTCAGGTCGGCCAAAATATGTTGCAGAAACAGAACCTGGGTCGAGCCGGTAATTCTTTTGCGCATCCGTGCCTTCTTTGCCGCCAAACGGCGGATTGGTCAGAATCACATCGAAAGTGGCCGGGGCTTGCTCAAACAGACCGGCATAGGTAGGCCGATTGGTCAGCGTATTGCCGTGCCATAAATTCGGTTGATCTATGCCGTGCAGGATCAAATTGGCTAAGGCGATAGGAAAAACCAGATTCTCTTTTTCCCTGCCGAAAAAGGTATCGTGTTTCAATACATCCAACATCGTCGCGGCAGGCGCATTACCCAAGTTCCGGTTGATATGCTCGAACGCCACAGCCAAAAAGCCGCCGGTGCCGCAACAAGGATCGTAAACCGTTTCCCCGGCTTGCGGATCGAGAATATGCACCATGCCTCGAATCACTTCGCGCGGCGTAAAAAATTGGCCGCCGTCGGAATTTTTCTCGCCCATTTTCAGCAGCAAATCTTCATAGACTTGCGACAAGGTAAAAAAGTGGGTGTCGTCGATATGGTCGATATGGATTTCATGCACCTTATCGAGAATATCGCGCAGATTGGTTTCGCTATCGACCCGCACTTTTTCCACCGCCGTCATAATCCGGCCGATCACCCGCTGCTTGCGGCTGGCATTGCTATTCGACAACTGGGTATTAGGATCGACATCCAGACTGTGCAAATGCGGCAGCAGTTCGTTGTTGATAAACTCGAACAGCTTACCGTCGCCCGCCGCGTAAAGCTGCTTGCGCTTCCAGCCGATAGCTTGCTCCCCCGTCTCTTCTTGATCGGCAAACGGCGCCGCCCAATCCTGCCAACGGTACGGCGCAGTCAAGGCCGGCGCATAATCGTTACCCAATGCCTCGGCTTGTTCCCTCGCCTTTTGCTCTTGCGCATCCAGAATGCGCAAAAACAGAATCCAGGTTAATTCAGGCACATACTGCAAGGCGCTGGCGCAATTGGAGCGGCGCATTACATCGCAAATGGCTTTGACGAATGAGGATAGCGATTGCGTGGAAGCAATGGATTTGGGGGACTTGCCTTTTTTCGCTGTTTTTAGTGTGTTGCTGGGTTTGTTGATCATGATTCTTTGTTGTTTTTTTCGAGTTTCTTCTTGGCACTCTCGATTTGCTTAATGCTGGATTCCGGCGTCGGCAATGCTTCCGGCATTGTGCCGCCTAGTTCTTTTATGGTTTGTCTCACTTTTTTGCCTACCTCAAGATGCGTTTGATTAGCCTGCCGCTTGCCCTGCACTTGATCGCGTTTGAGTTTATCTTCGGTTTGCGTGGCTCGGAACA
>JALNYY010000031.1 GCA_023229605.1 Methylobacter sp. | reverse complement strand
TGCTGATCAATAAAATGCTGTTCTTCTGTAGTTATCCAATACCCTTCATCTCATTGATGACGTTTACAGCCTACAAATTGGTGAGACTACGAAAATTGCTATGCCTGCGCCCGATTCAGGCGCAGGCATAGGGCGAGGTGCGCCTGATGACCTCGGAAAAGCCTAGAAATGACAATAAAAATCGAAAGATTACGAGATTTTCTCAATTGCTCAGGTGTTTTTAACAAAAAACGCCGGTCAATGATTCAGTTTTGTATATCACCGGGTTTTTCAACAGCCTGTTAGGTTTGAACCACTACAAATTACACTAGATTGGAGCTCTCACTTCAAGACGTTCAGGCTGAGCCTAGCCCCCGGCGAAGAAGATTTTTAGGTTTCGAATGAGTGCAAGACGCTATTACCCATTTTCGCACGAATCCTTACGGTCACCCTAAAAGCCATAAACCGCATTTTTTAAAAAGTATTCACGTCTTTCGGATTATAATAAACGTTGCGGTTAAAGATATATTTAACGAGCGCAGCTATGGCGCGGTGTCATCTTTTCAAATCAACGTTTGTTAAAATGCGCCGCGTTTTTTATTAAAGTTTGTTATTGAAAAACTGTGATGATAAAAAAACGGCAGACATGGATGACTAAACCTCGAACTATAAAAACGACATTTGGTTTTACAGACGGCCGTGCGCTACACGGCTTTATCTTCGGCATGTTTTTAATCATGCTGGCGGGCTGCTCGGAACCGACTATTCAAAAGTTTGAAGGCCCGACTCAGGGCACTACCTACCATATCAGTTACTGGTCCGAATCGCCGGCGGACGCTAAAGACGTTAAATCCGGTGTCGAAAACGAATTAGCTGTTATCGACAAGCTGCTGTCCAATTATCGTCCCGACTCGACCATAGAAACCTTCAACAGCGCCGAGAACACCGACAGCCAGGAAGTCGGCGGCGAAATCGTATCTCTGGTTAAAGTCGCGCAAATCGCAAATCAGGCCAGTCAGGGCTGCTATGATTTAACCATTAAGCCGTTGTTCGATTTATGGGGGTTTCGGGGCGATGCGCTGACGATTCCTAGCGATGCGGCCATTCTTACTGCATTGAAAAAAGTCGGCATGAACAAGCTGGAGGTCGTGGATGAAACGCATCTGCGTAAAAAACAGGCCGATTTGAAAGTCGATTTGTCATCCATTGCCCAAGGCTATAGCGTGGAACGTATCAGCAAAGTTCTTGAGCAAAAGGGCATAGTCAACTATCTGGTCGAGATCGGCGGCGAGTTGAAAACCAATGGCAATAAACCGGGGCTTCAACCCTGGCGCATCGCCGTGGAAAGGCCGCTGCCCGATGAACGGACTATGCACAAAATCGTCACCATGCCTAAGGACACGCCGATGGCGGTGATGACTTCCGGCACTTACCGGCATTATTTCGATGATCATGGGCAGCGTTATAGCCACATCCTTGATGCCCGTAACGGCCGACCGGTTACCCACGACCTGGTTTCGGCCACCGTTCTGCTGAGTGATCCGGCGGCTGCCGATGCGTGGTCTACTACGCTGCTGTGCCTGGGCCAGAAAGACGGCATGATTGCTGCGAATACCGCAAAAATACCCGCTCTTTTCATCGAACTGCAAGGCAACGAACTTATCGAATCCCAAAGTGAAGCGTTAAGCACTTTGAACAATCTCACCATACATTAATGCTTGTATACTAAGTTATGTCATTAAAAACCCGTAGTCACATTATTTTTTCCCGTTGGGGAGACTGGACGCTTGGTAACCCGATCATGGTGTTGTCAATAGTGGTTCTGTTTAGCGCTTTAGCCTTGTACTACACCGTCGGCCATTTGAGCATCAATACAGACACCGCCGAACTGATTGCTCCCGATGCGCCTTTTCAGCAAAACCGCCGTAATTATGAAAAAGCCTTTTCGCAGGACATGCATACGTTGTTGCTGGTGGTCGAATCGGATACGCCGGAACTGACCAAAGCGGCTACTAAAAGATTGCTGCGCCTGCTCAGCGCCAACAAAGAGCATTTTAATTCGGCCTATATTCCCAACGACAACGAATTTTTCCGGCAGAACGGCCTGCTTTATCTCGAAACCGGCGAGTTGCAGAGTTTATCCAACAACCTGTCGCTCGCCCAGCCGTTCATCGGCAGAATCGCCCAGGAACCCAATCTGACCGGCTTTTTTTCAATTTTTGAAGATGCCCTGACGTCCACAGACAAGACCCAGGTTGTGCCTATTGATTTAACCTCGCTGATCGACAAGGTTACGCAGGCCTTGCATAAAACGCTCAATGGCGAAAACGCTTTGCTGTCCTGGGAGTCGTTGATCAGCGACAAGAAAACGCATTCAGGAAACGGCTTTATTGTCGTCTCGCCCAAGTTCGATTTCTCGAAAATCCGCCCAGCCGAGAGCGCCATCGAGTCTATCCGCAAAGCCGTTGCTGATATTCAGGACCCCAATCTGCCTGCCGTTAAGGTATGGGTCACCGGAGAAGTCGGTCTTGAAGATGATGAATTGGCAGGCATGAGCACCGGCACTTTTACGGCCTGCATTTTCTCCGTTGTGCTGGTACTGTTTATTTTATTGATTGCCTACCGCTCCATTTCGCTCACCTTGGCTACCTTGATGACGATAGCTTTAGGCATGGTTTTTTGCGGGGCGTTTGCGGCCTTTGCCGTAAAAGAGTTAAATTTGATTTCAGTGGCTTTTGCGGTATCCAATATCGGGTTGGGAGTGGAATATGCGATCCATTTTTGTCTGCGCTACCGGGACAATCTGACTCATCATATTCATAAAGAGCTGGCGCTGCGCAGCACTTTAATGAATACCGCCCCGTCGCTGCTATTGTGCGCCGGCACCACATCCATCGGGCTTTATGCCTTTATACCGACAGATTACAAAGGCGTATCCGAACTCGGCCTGCTTGCGGGCACCAGTTTGTTTATCTGTCTGTTAATTACCTTGATTGCCTTGCCGGCGTTGTTGAAAATCATCCCGGCTCCGGCAAAGTTCGAGAAGGATGAAGCCCGGAACGGACTTGCAAAATTGTCGAAAGCACTGGCTATCTTGCCGCTGCATTACGCCAAACCGATTTCCATAGCAACCTTTGTTATCGCCGTCATCTCCATCGTGCTGACCTTTAACGTGAAGACCGATTTCAATCCGATTAATCTTCGCGACCCAAATACCGAATCGGTTATCGCGTTTAATAATTTGATGAAAGACAAGGAAACCACGCCGATGACCTTGACCGTTCTGGCCAAGGATGAAAACAGCGCCAAAGCCTTGGAACAAAAGTTATCGGCCTTACCGTCGGTGGATAAAACCGTCAGTCTTTTCGATTTTCAACCCACAGCCCAGGACGACAAATTGGCCTTGATTGAAGAAATGGGGCTGATGCTGGGTGCGCAAACGCAAAGTTTCCCCGCACTAAAAACCGATACCGACCCGGTCCCCGGCATTAAACATCTGATAAAAACCATTGATGCCGTTCTGCCTCAAAAGACCGACGCCCATCAGCGCACCGCGTTAACTAATTTTAAAAGAGAGTTGCAGGATATTTTGATCGAGCTTGATGCGCGGCAACAACCCGATCGGCGCATGTTCATTGAAAAACTCCAGACCACGCTGCTCGGCACACTGCCTAACGTCATGAATGAACTGTCAGCCGGCTTCAATGCCAAAGAAATCACCCTGGCCGATCTGCCTGCCGATATCAAGGACAAATGGCTGAGCAAGAACGGTTCGTACCGCATCCAGATATTTCCTAAAAAGGATTTGGGCGATTTAACCAGCCTGAAAGAGTTTATTACCGAAGTGCAATCCGTTGCACCGGAAACGACCGATTTGCCGATCATGTACTGGGAATCCATGAAAGAAGTCATCTCCGCCTTTCAGGAAGCCATTGTGATTGCCCTGGTCACCATTGCGCTGCTTTTGTTCGCCATCCGACGCAATATTCTCGATACGGCGCTGGTGATGACGCCGTTGATACTGGCCGGCTTGTTTACGATGGCGAGTACGGTTATCACCAACACGCCGATTAATTTTGCCAACATCATCGCCCTGCCGCTGTTACTGGGACTGGGTGTCGACAACGGCATTCACATGGTTGAAAAGCTGCACCATTCGCTTTCCGAAGAGCAGAATATCTATCAGTCCAGCACCGCCAGAGCCATGTTTTACGGCGCCCTGACCACCGCCTCCAGCTTTGCCGGCTTGGCGTTCTCTCCGCACCAGGGGATCGCCAGCATGGGATTGATCATCACGATGGGCATATTCTGGATTATGGTCTGTACGTTTGTTGTCCTTCCGGCGCTGAGTAAATTGGTGTTGAGAACGGAAGACAAATAGGCGGGACGAAGAAAACATATATACGTCTGGGATGTTCGAATCGTGTGGCCTACGAAAATAAAGAGTAGGCGTCTCTATGGCAGGATGCAAAGGGTACGTCCCCACGGATGGGGAATCGCGTCCGGAACAGCGATCGTGAGCGCCAGCAGTAGGCGCTTTAGGCGATGCAGGAGCAATTGCCGAGGCGAGACAAAAAGCACGAAAATATCCAAGGAACAATACGCAGCAATTTCCGGAGATATTTATGATGAAATTGCCAGAGTTGAATACCCGGATAAGTAGTTAAGCATCCCGAATACGGCGACATTACCCGCTCTGGCGGCTGCTTAATGATTCGCTTCTAAGCCATTCACTTTTTTGTAAAGGATTGTACGGCGTTAATGAAACATGCCGGGGCGAGAAGAGCAGGCGATCGATTTCCGTTTTGACCGTTTGGTAGCATTCGCAGGCTCGCGCCTCCAACCCTTGACGATCCAGTACCGTGATACGTCCCCGGCGGTACTCGATCAACCCTGCTTGCTGCAATTTACCGGCGGCCTCTGTAACGCCTTCGCGGCGCACTCCGAGCATATTGGCGATCAATTCCTGAGTCATAAACAATTCGTTCGAAGGGAGCCGGTCAAGGTTTAGCAGTAGCCAGCGGCAGAGTTGCTGATCCACTAAATGATGCCGATTGCAGGCCGATGTCTGTGCAATCTGGGTAATCAGCCCCTGGGTATAACGCAGCAACAACTTGCGCAGTGTTCCGCCGCCACATTCTTCGGAATAGTTGAATTCCTTCATAAATCGATGCGCTCGTAGACGATAAGCTAAACCGGCGCTACGCACAACGGCTCGATTTGGCATGGAGCCACCGCCCATGAACAGGGAAACACCGATCATGCCATCGTTGCCGACCATGGCGATTTCGCCAGGTGCGCCATTCTGCATTACGTAAAGCAGCGAGACGATGCAGGTCGTCGGGAAATAGGCGTAACGTAATTCGCCGCCGGATTCGTAAAGCACATCACCGAGTCTGATTTCGACCGGTTCCAGATACGGGGAAAGGCGTTCGTATTCGTCAATAGACAAGGAGCCGAGAAGATGGTTTTGCCAAGGGCTTTGTGGATCAGTCATAAACAACATCCCTATTTGTGGGTTAAGGTCGAATAGCGCTATTAACTTTAAATCGGTTGGTGTTGTGCGTGTGTCTGTCTGTAAGATAGAGAGTTAAATTTCTTCGGGCAATAGGTAGCATTACTATCAGCGAATCCCTACATCAGTTGTTTTCTATCTTTATCAGCGTTATGGGCGGTATCTTTCTTGATGCGCCGGATGTTTGTGATGTTAGATCCGTTATCTAACAGATCAGCTTCCCTGGCTGAATAACGGCCTTGTTGTCACAGGCAGAAACATTGGGTTAACCGGGCTCGTGACGACTAAGGCGGATGAATATAGCCCTGCGTGTCACCGGCAACGGTTTTATGTTTGATAGCGTACAGAACACACCCGATTTCGCCGCTAAACTGTTTTTTCACGGATCCCATGAATAACCTGGTCGAATCCTTATCGGCGTTAACTTTGCTGGAGCCGAGGCTTTTAAAGTTATTTAGTGGCGGTGTATTTGATCGGCCATGAGGTTTGGGGGGAGCACACTATAGCCTCCCATATTAAAGACGATCTCAAGGGATAAGGCTACGCCGTTTGGGAACGGCATTCAATTTAACGTTTTCTAACTGGAGAACTGCCATGTCACTAGGCACAATTTTACTGATAATTTTAATTCTTATGTTTGTCGGAGTCATTCCAGCTTGGCCTCATAGCAGGGGATGGGGGTATGGACCCAGCAGTGGGCTAGGGCTATTGCTGATCATTTTACTGGTTCTGGTCTTATTAGGCAGAATTTAGCTGCCTTATAGAAGCGACAGTGGTTTTATGTTCGGTACCGTACAGACCGAACTTGCTGTAGCGGTTAATCTGTTCGTTAATGGATCAGATCGAGCCACAAAGCGTTAAGATCAGGCGAGCATCATGAGCGCACACCTCGTTCGCCGCAGCAATATCTTGCTGCGGTTCTTTTTTTACTGGGCGGCTTGGGTTTACCGGCCGCCGATAGAAATGTTTTAAATATCAATCCCCGTCGCTCCACTCGCACGCCCTTAACAGGGAAGTAAAATCAGAGAAAACCAAACCATGCTAACAGAGACTAATTCATTTACCAGTCCGGATGCCGATTACACCAGCCTCTCCCATTCTGCAACAACTCTGGACAGCGCTATTGACCGGGCCAGGGCGCAACTCCTCGGTCTGCAAAGCGAGGAAGGTTATTGGGTATTCGAACTCGAAGCGGATTGCACTATCCCCGCCGAATACATCCTGATGATGCACTACATGGACGAAATTAACCAAGCACTCCAGGTCAAGATCGCCAATTTTCTTCGCGCACAACAAAGCGCGGACGGCAGTTATCCTCTTTTTAAAGACGGTCCTGGCGACATCAGTTGCACGGTTAAGGCTTATTACGCGATGAAATTGGCCGGCGATTCTATCGATGCGGCGCATATGCTCAAGGCCTGTGCGTGGATACTGGCCCGGGGCGGCGCGGCCAAGGCCAATGTCCTGACTCGCATCACTCTGGCTACGTTCGAGCAGATTCCCTGGCGCGGAGTGCCTTTCATTCCGGTGGAAATCATGCTGTTACCCAAGTGGTTCCCGTTTCATCTGGACAAGGTATCCTACTGGTCGCGTACCGTTATGGTTCCTATGTTCATCCTCTGCACTTACAAGGTCAAGGCCCGTAATCCTCAGAAAATGGGTATCGCTGAACTGTTCGTGACTCCGCCGGATAAAGAAAAGAATTATTTCTCCCATGTCAAAACGCCCTTAGGCAAGGCCATACTGGTGCTCGATCGATTGGGTCGGCTGATGGAACCGCTGATTCCCGGTGTTGTCCGCCGGACGGCTACCGCCAAGGCGCGCGACTGGTTCATGGTAAGATTGAATGGTTACGACGGTCTGGGGGCCATTTTCACGGCCATGGTCAATGCGTATGAAGCCATGGATTGTCTGGGTATCCCTGCCGACAATGAACAGCGGCGGATCGCGAGGGAGTCTATCGACCGCCTGCTGGTCATCAAAGGTGATATGGCCTACTGCCAGCCCTGCGTTTCCCCGATCTGGGACACCGGTTTGGTTGCTTTGACCTTGCAGGAAACAGACCGCCACCAACGCGATTCACACACCCGGCAAGCTCTCAACTCTGCGTTGAATTGGCTGGCGGCTAAGCAGTTAAAGGACGAGCCGGGCGACTGGCGGAGCCGGCGCCCCAATCTGCCGGGCGGTGGCTGGGCCTTCCAGTTCGGTAACAGCTATTATCCCGATGTAGACGATACGGCGGTGGTTGCATATGCCCTGGTCCAGGCCAGCGAACAGAAGTTTGCCGAACCTATCGAACGGGCAGGCGTCTGGATTGCCGGAATGCAGTCGAGCAATGGCGGCTATGGCGCTTTTGATGTCGATAACACCTGTCACTATCTCAACCACATTCCGTTTGCCGACCACGAAGCCCTGATTGATCCGCCAACAGCTGATGTCAGCGGCCGCTGCATCATGTTGCTGGGTAAGCTTGTCAACCGTCACCCGGAATACAAGGCGGTCGTCGACAATTGTATTAATTACTTGCGCAATGAGCAGGAAACGGATGGCTGTTGGTTCGGCCGCTGGGGCACCAATTACATTTACGGCACCTGGTCTGTACTGACCGGTTTTGAAACTGCGGGTGTTCCCAAGCACGATCCTTGTATTCGAAAAGCCGTAGCTTGGCTTACATCTAAGCAACGCAACGACGGCGGGTGGGGCGAGGACAATTACAGCTATCACGACACCAGAATTCGTGGTGAGTCTCATACCGGCACATCATTCCATACCGCGCTGGCATTGCTGGCACTGCTGTCGGCGGGTGAAGCCGGCAGCCCTGAAGTCGAAGCCGGGGCGGATTATCTGCTGAAAAACCAGCAGGCCGACGGGTTTTGGAGCGACGATAGCTTCAATGCGCCCGGCTTCCCCAAGGTCTTTTATTTGAAATATCACGGTTACGATAAATTCTTCCCGCTCTGGGCGTTAGGCCGCTATCGCAATGAGCGCCTCGCCGCAATGTAACTGGATCCGGTCAGCATCATTCAATTCCCGCGGTGCAAAGCTTATGTACGCTAGCGCACTGTGCGCGTCTGCGGAAAGGTATTTAATTAACGCCGATGGTCCTCAGAATCGAATAGACTCACCCGGATTTCGATATAGAAAGTGGAAGTCGCTGCAATTGTAATACCTAATTCATTGTAACGATTGTGTTCGGCATTTAACTCAAAGGATAACAAATCATGAAAAAAACATACCACCTCAGATCGTTTCAAATGATACGCGGCATCGGTGTAAGCGCGGCTGTTGCAATCTTTATAGCCGGTTGTGCGAGCATTCCTGCACCCACAGAACAGATGGCCGTTTCCAAGGTCGCAGTAAGCAATGCAACCAGTGCTGGAGGCAATGAGTTTGCACCTCAGGCGCTTAAATCTGCGATGGAAAAAATGGATGCTGCCGAGCGGGCCATGGCGGAGCAAGATTATTTGCGCGCCCGGCAATTGGCGGAACAAGCTCAGGTCGATGCTCAACTGGCCGCTGTAACGGCGCGTTCAGCCAAGGCACAGAAAGCAGCGCAAGAATTGCAGGAAGGTAACCGCGTGCTGCAACAAGAAATCGAACGTAACGCCCAATAATAATCAATGGACAATGGAGCTCATTATGCAAAACAATAAATATTTCCCCATGACCCTGATCGCTGTCGCGATTGTTTCCGGTTGCAGTTCGATGCCGAAAAACTCATCCCTCACCGAAGCGCATAACAGTTACAACAATGCACGAACCAATCCCGAAGTCACGAATCTGGCAGCGGTTGAATTGAAAACAGCCGACGATTCTCTGAACAAGGCGGATTATGCCTTGAGCGAAGGTGAAAGCGATGACACCGTTGAGCATCTGGCCTACTTAGCCAAGCAGCAAGTGGCAATTGCCGAGGAAACCGCCAAGCGGAAAACAGCTGAATTAGCGATCGCCAATGCCGCCGCCAAACGCACTGCAGTCCGCCTTGATGCGAGAACGGCTGAAGCCGATGCGGCTAAACAGCAGGCGGCCAATGCGCAGCAAACCGTCGATCGGCAAGCTACCGAATTGGCGGTTGCCGGCGTCAATTCGGAGCGTGACCAAGCCATCATTGTTCAACAGGAAATACTGCTCAAAGAGTTGAATGCCAAGAAAACCGAGCGCGGCCTGGTGATCACGCTAAGCGGCGACGTATTGTTTCGTACCAACAAGGCGCAGCTGCAATCAGGCGGTCTGCGTAATGTGCAAAAATTAGCTGACTTCCTCAATCAATACCCGCAATACAAGGTGTTGGTTGAAGGTCACACCGATAGCATCGGCAGTAACAGCGCCAATCAGGAGCTGTCTGATCGACGCGCCTATGCCGTGCGGACGGCTTTAAACGACATGGGGATCAGCGCTGACCGTATCAGGACGCGCGGTTATGCCGATGCGTATCCGGTTGCGGGTAACAACACGGCGGCCGGTCGTCAATTGAACCGCCGCGTGGAAATAATCCTCTCCGACGCAAACGGCAATATTGTTCCGCGTTAGATATGATTGATCATCCGGCGATGACGTTTTTATTACCGTACAGACTCGGTTCAATCTTGCCCATAAACTTTTATTTGATTTAACTTGAAGGATAACTCTGATGAATATTGCAATCGAACCCTTACTGGCACTGGTGATGGGGATATTAATTTTGCTGGTTCCGAGGTTTTTAAATTATTTCGTGGCCGTGTATTTAATCGTTGTGGGTATTTTGGGGTTAACGCATCATACCCTTACGTGAATGGTGATCTCACGGTCTCACGCCGTGCTGTTTAGTCACGTCCTTTCTCAAACAGGAGCACTGTCATGTCAATTGGCACAATCTTACTGATAATTCTTATTCTGATGTTTGTCGGAGTCATTCCAGCTTGGCCTCATAGCAGGGGATAGGGGTATGGACCCAGCAGTGGGCTAGGGCTATTGCTGATCATTTTACTGGTTCTGGTCTTATTAGGCAGAATTTAGCCCTTAAGAAAAATCCTTAATCTATGTGCGTTGTCGCACCGACCCCATTCAGTTTTACATGTATTGTTTTAATGGAGCGATGGAAAACATCATTCCACGTTTCAATTTGAACTAACCCATCAGGAGACACTCATGAACAAAGATCAAATAAAAGGCCGAGTCGAAGAAGCTAAGGGTAAAGTCAAGGAAGCCGCCGGCGTGTTGCTGGACGACGAGGGTATGGAGGTAGAAGGAAATATCCAAAAAGTCGTCGGCAAGGTCCAGAAAGGCCTTGGTGATCTCAAGGAAGATATCAAGGATAAACTTGATGATTAATACGAGAGCTATTGCGTTGTACAGCCGAGTCCAGCCAAGCTGGACTGCTGCAACGGGATGCTTTTAATTACCTCTTTAATAGGGGACGAACTTGAATTCGCCGTTGATAGGTTAGCATCGCTAGACTTTCGGCAATACTTCATCTGTTTGTCTGTGCTTTATATCGCCGTCAATTGACGGCTTCTTATGGAGAAGAACAAATGTTAGAAACTCTTGCAATCCTCTTAGTTATCCTCTGGATACTGGGTTTGGTCTCCTCATACACATTGGGAGGATTTATTCACATTCTGTTGGTTATCGCGATTATCGTGATCGTGTTGCGCGTAATTCAAGGCCGACGTGTCCTGTAACCATACTGGATGAACTTATGCTGCATGGTGGTAGGCCTGAGCGATTCTGTAGCGTTGGAGTACAAACCTAGGTTTGTACTCCAAATTCTTAACACTTTCACACTCTCTTCAGTTTGGGAACCAGCACATTGGAAGCAGCCGGTTTTATAGTAAGCGCCGCTTACTTAAGGGCATCATATACATCATTTAGGAGAGACAAGATGGGCGCAGTCAAGATTATGGCAATCGTACTGATTATAGCCGGCCTGTTAGGGCTGGTGTACGGTCAATTCAGCTACACACGGGAAACGCAGGAAGCCAAGTTAGGCCCGTTAGAGCTCACGGTTAAAGACACTGAGACAATCAATGTTCCGGTCTGGGCCGGTGTGACGGCGGTAGCGGCAGGCGGCGCACTCCTGCTTTTTGCGAGCAGGAAGAGCTAGAACTGCATCACCCGAAGACTTCTGCACTGGAAAAGGCGATTCATTAAATGATTAAAGACTCAACCGGGGCTACTCACGTCGAACAAGCGCACAAGACTCATCGAAAAGCTGCGATGTACGCCATATTGGGGGATCTGCTGTTTATCGTGCTTCCGTTGGTTGTGATCTCAATCGTAGACGTGAGTATTGGCAGATCATTGTTTGCGATCATTGAAACGCCCGAATTATCATTTGGCTCAGCTGTGCTGTTTGGCCAAACCATCATTAAAGTCGTTTCAGGGTTTGCCTATACGAAACCGACTGGAGCGGAACAACCTGTTTTTATTATCGCGCTGATTATCGTATTTGGGTTGGTGCCGTCGCTCGTTGTATTGGCGTTGTTGCTGAGCGTCAACCCAATACCCAATGGATTACAGTTGGCACAGGCAGGCATCTTCGCCTTGGGCGTCGTTGTATTCTTGCTCTTTGGCGTGAAAGGGCATGCCCAATCTATTCGCTATGGAAGTCGACAATTAGACCGCCATGTAGACAACCCTCTTTAAATTAGGACACTTTACCATGCAATGCGCAGATCAAAGCACTAAACCGGACGTTTCAGTCGAGCCCGATCCTACGCAGAACGACAAGAGGAAAGCTTATTTTGTCGGCAGCGGAATCGCTTCGCTTGCTGGAGCGGCTTTTCTTATTCGGGACGGTCTTGTCCCAGGCGATAATATTCACATTTTTGAAGAACTTAAAATCACGGGCGGCAGTCTGGATGGAGGCGGTTCAGCAGATAAAGGTTATGTTATTCGCGGCGGCCGGATGATCGAAGAGCACTACGTTTGCACTTACGATCTGTTTGCAACGATTCCTTCTCTGACTGATTCAGCCAAAAGCGTCAAAGATGAAATTGTCGAGTTTAGCCACAAATACGTCAGCGCCTCCAGATGTCGATTGGTCAGGGACGGCAAAAAAGTCGATGTCTCATCGTTTGAGCTGAGTGAAAAGGATCGCCTGGATTTATTCGCCCTGCTTATCCATTCTGAAGATTCGATTGGCGATAAGCGCATTGAAGACTGGTTTTCGCCCTCTTTTTTTGAGCATAATTTCTGGCTGATGTGGGCGACGATGTTCGCGTTCCAGCCTTGGCACAGCGCGGTTGAACTCAAGCGCTATCTGTTGCGATTCATTCAATTGTTTCCCGACTTCAGCAAAATGGGCGGTGTCTGGCGCACACCCTATAATCAGTATGATTCGATGATACTGCCTCTTACTACCTGGCTCCAAGAACAAGGTGTGCATTTCTCGCTGAATACGGAGGTCACAGGGCTTGATTTTGACTTGGGCGGTGGCTGGCGTTCGGTGCAGGGCATTCACTATATACATGATGGCGAGCCTAACACTATTGACGTTGGCATGGATGATCGGGTGTTCGTCACGCTGGGATGTATGACGGAGGGTTCCAGTCTGGGCTCGATGACGTCGCCTGCCATTCTGAACTCGAAAAAATCCGGCGGCGCCTGGAGCTTATGGGAAGATATCGCCAATGGCCGCCCAGGGTTCGGACATCCTGCGGTATTCGCCGAGCATATTGAACAGACCAAGTGGCAGTCATTCACCGTGACGCTAAGCGATCCTGCGTTTTTCACGTTCATCGAAGAATTTACAGGCAATGAGGCGGGTACAGGCGGACTATTCACGTTAGTGGATTCGAACTGGTTTATGAGTATCGTTCTGGCGCATCAGCCGCACTTTATCAACCAACCCGAGAATATTTTCGTATTCTGGGGCTATGGCTTATTCCCGGACAGGGGCGGCAATTTCGTCAACAAAACCATGTCCGAGTGTAAGGGGGAGGAGATTTTGATTGAGCTTTTCCGGCACCTCAAACTGGGTGACAAGGCTCAGTCCATCATCGATGCGGCAATCTGTATTCCGTGCATGATGCCGTTCATTACCAGCCAATTCATGCCCAGAATCAAGGGGGATCGTCCAGACGTAGTGCCGGCTGGGGCGAAGAATTTCGCGTTTATCGGGCAGTTTTGCGAAATCCCGGATGATGTGGTGTTTACCGTTGAATATTCGGTAAGATCAGCACAAATGGCTGTCTACAACCTTTTTAACATCAAAAGGGAAATTCCACCGGTATTCAAGGGACAGCATGATGTAGGCGTGCTCTTCAGCGCACTCAAAACGATGCACAGGTAGAGCCGCCGGATGTAATTTAATGCGCATTACGCCCTGCCACACAAACGCTATGTTCGTTGCCGCACCGACCTCATTCAGTTTTGCGAGTATTGTCTTCAGTAAGCGATGAAGAACATCATTTCGCGCTTTGGTCATGGCAATGTGGTCATGGTTAAATTAATTATCTGGAGACGCTGATGAACAAAGATCAAGTAAAAGGCCGAGTCGAAGAAGCCAAAGGTAAAATCAAGGAAGTTGCAGGCAAGGTCGGTGAGGGCTTTGGTGATCTCAAGGAAGATATTAAAGACGACGAATAAAACAAGCATGGCCGCAACGAGATACTGACGAATACCTTTTCACAGGAAATGAACATGAAATCCATCAACATGAAACTCACCGGTTTATCGGCAATTATTATTTTAACACTCTGCTCGTATGGCGCTTATGCTGCCGGGGAAAGCCACATGGCGGAAGCGCTCAAACACGCAGAAGCTGCGGCCAAGGCCACCGATGGAAAAACTATCGCCGAACATGCGGAGGCAGCGAAGACCCATGCAAAAACTGCCGATGAACATTTGGATGCCAGCATCACGAGCTTGAACGATGCTATCGATCACGGCAAGATGAAGCATCCCGAAGCAGCAAAGAAGGCCGCTGAAGAAGCTGTAACACATCTGAAAGCCGCGCAATAAACGACCATCGACTTTGCGTCAAGGGACGGCGGGCAAATAGCCCCCGCTCAATGATTTCAGATGTGGCAAAACCCGTTAGATGCCAGTTACCCGGTGATAGATAATCACGGTTCTTGAGTTCATGTTGCTGTCCGGGTGAAAACCAGCTTGAACAGTGTTCAACTAAACTTCTTACAAGCTGATGTTACGCAGCCTGCAGAGTCTGAAGTTCTGCATAGGCTTGGCGGGTTGCTTTAATAAAGAGCTTAGCTCGCAACGCAAAATGGTTCGTTTTGTGTTTTAACTTCAGGCATTCCAGCTTGAATACCGCGTAAATCGCCATAAACACATGGTTGTTTTGCGTGGTGATCCTGCGGGTCGGCGACTTTGCCAATGCGGCATTGGATTTCAAGGATTTATGAAACACTTCAACTTTCCATCGTTTTTGATAGATTGTCGCGATCGTGTCGCCGTTGCACGTCAAATCGCTGCAGACCAGATTCAACAACCCCGTGCTGCCGTCTTTGTTTGTAAAGACTTGCCGAACTAAAAGGACCTCATTTGCATAGCCTTTTAGCCAGCCGCGCACGACCTGTTTATCCGATAATTCCAGCGTATCAATCCGTACAAAGCGACCTTGCTTCTTATCGGCTGCGCTTAAAGCGACCAGACGGTTGTCTTTGAGCGCAGCGATAAAATGCTTTTTCTTTTTCACAATAAACTCGAAGTTTTCCACGGAAGCGAACCAGCTATCCATCAACACATAACGAAATTTCAAGGTGTTATTCACGCAAGTGGCTATCATGTCCCGCATCAATTCGTTTTTGGTAATCTCACTGGCCCGTTTCTCCTGCCGCGTTTTCACATCGCAAAATTGTAACGGTTTTCGCACCAGTTCAAACGCAACCGGAATCGATACCTCACCGCTGTAATACAGTGCATTCAGCAAGTTGATTCCCCGTACCGAACGCCCGCTGCAATGATCGAAATGCCAGCACATCACCTCATTTTCGTCCGTCCAGGCCTTCTCCTGGATGGTGTCGTCGAAAATCAACACGCCATCTTCTCGCTCTATCTGGCGAACTGTCGATTTTACCTGGCGCCATAAGTCTCGCGACGTGTATTCGCGCTCTGATAAAAAACGCGTCACTCGGTCATGGCTCACATCACCATCCACCATCGATGATAACCCGGTGGCTGTTGCCGCTCCAAACGTGCTTATTAAATAATCTGTGTATAACTCTAATTCTGCTTTTTTCATGCCCACAGAATAACCGAATTTAGTGATGGCTGCGTAACATCAGCTGCTTAATGTTTAGATTCCCTATTTGTCTCTGTAGAAAGGGTTGTGTATTGAGGATCAATGGGTTTCGGCGAGGTACACCCATAGGCATATCCGGGACAGAGCAGGCCACACTTTATGCAGTCTCCTTCACGGTATTCGATCGTATCCTGGTACTGTTCTCCGCAATACGGACAAATGGAACCTTGCAGGAAGTGATGACCATTTTTGCAACGTAGAATAAATCGGATTATTGTGCGCTCAATTATCCAGGAACTTGTGTAAAACCATTTGATTGAAAATGTTTGGGTAGCGGGTTAAATCTGTAATTTGGCATGAATATCCAAACCAAATTCAACCTTGTTAATCAGTAATCCGATAACCGTATCATGCAGGGTTTCCTTTTTCGAGAAGCAGATTGTTTTTCGTGTCAGTCGCTTAATCCAAGTTCTGAAATTCAAATTTTTGCGTTCAATCTTTTGGGTGTTGCGCTTAACCACCTCATGCTTGTCGATTTCAAGGTGACGCTCATAAGCCCCCCAATCATCGGTGTAATAGCGACTGATGCCAAAGGGCTCAAGCAATGCTTTCAGCTTTTTGAATACCTCATCCTTGCGTTTGCCAAACACATAAGCCAATACCGTGTTCGTGGCATGATCAACGGCATACCAGAGCCAACGTTGATTGGACTTGTTACCGACAAACGACCACTGCTCATCCATTTCAGCTTCGTCGCAAGCCAATTCCAATCTCACCGCCAAATTTGCTGCAGAATTCAAGGCCTGGAAGTTTGGATTGACTTGGACGAGGCTGCTCGACTTTTTTTTAACGTGCTAATTACCGTGTTTTTGTTGATCTTGAGAACCCGTGCTGTATCACGGATACCGCTACCATTGATGGCCATCTCCACAATTTGCTCTTTGATACCGGGTCTACATGCCTTGTAGCGGTAAGCCAACATGAACGTTTTAGTCTCACAATCCGGATTCTGGCAGCGGTAACGCTGCGTACCCGATGCGCTTCGGCCGGACTTCATAACTGATGTTACGCAGTTAGTCGAGTTTAGGACGCTTGAACATTAAGGAGTCGCTAGCGCGACACTTGATTGAATCGGGTTGTCGCACCCGAAGGCGAGTTACTTTCTTTTGCGTCGCCAAAAGAAAGTAACCAAAGAAAAGGCGACCCGGTTGCCGCTTATTTCCTGTGCTCCTCGCTTTTATCGAGGGTCAGCAGAAGGGGCTCCTGCCCCTCTGCTGACGCGCGGCATCCGTGCCGCGCCCCTAACCGGGCCGTTCTCGATAAAAGCTCCGGTGCTCGGCGCAGCAAGCGGGAGAAATACCATCCGTGCGTAACATCAGTTATTAAGCGGAGAGACTTTTCCATCTTTGATATTAATCGTATAGGCCTGACCAAAACCCATAATATACCGGCCACTTTCAGGGCGTAAGGCAAATAAGTGAAAATCAGTTAACGTATTCAATAAACGCACGACTTCGCCAAATTTATCCTGAAATGATTTTAACTGAGTCGTATAGAGTCGCTCATTTCGTCCTATTTCCCTGCCGTTACAGTTGAATACCGCACGTTCGCGCGCAAAAAGATTGTTCGATTCCGATTCCGGGCGGATAAACATAACCGAGGCCTGCGGATTATTCAGCAAATTGGCGGTATGCGTAGCAAGTTCGCTGATAAAGATATAAAAACATCCCGCCTGATCTCGCACAAAGGGAGCGAAACTAAGATCAGGAACGCCGCTTCCTGAAGCCGTCGACAGCAACAGTGTTTGTTGCGAGGCAAGCAGTTGCTGCAAGGACTTTGCTTTTTCGGATAGGTTTTCTGTGTCGTTCATTTTAAACATGCCCGTTGTGTGTCAGAACATAACCTGAATTAAAATATCCAGAGCCTTTAAAAACAGTTAACGGACCGGATTCTGTATAACTACAAAGCCGCAGAATGGATGACGGCCATTTTTTCAACCTGCATGTCGCGGAAGGTATAAGGAATACCGCCGGTTCCATAGCCGGATTCGCGCAAACCGGCAAACGGCATCCAGTCCACGCGAAACGCAGTGTGGTCGTTAATCATCACCGTCGATGCGGCCAAATGTTTAAAAACATATAAGGCAGTATCGATATTTCGGGTGGCAATTGCAGCCTGGAAGGCGTAGGGCAAAGCATTCGCTTGTTCAATAGCTTGGTCGATATTGTTGTATTCATAAACGCAAATAACCGGACCGAATATTTCCCGTTGACTAACCTTGCTCTTTACCGAAGGGTTGAATAATACCGTCGGCTGATACAGCGATGCGGAAAGCCGTTTGCCCCCTGTTATCAATTCGGCATTTTCGGCGATGGCTTCATTGACCCAGGTTTCAACGCGATCAACATCCCGATGCCGGATCAGGGGCCCTATATCGGTTTCAGGATTAGCAGGATTGCCCACTGTCATCTGTTCTGCCAATACCGCAAGTTCGGACGCAACTTTATAGGCAATGGATTGATGAGCATAAATGCGTTGCACGGAAACGCAGACTTGCCCCGCATGATAAAAGCCGCCTTTGGCCATTAAAGGCAATATCTTATTAAGATCCGCATCCTCGGCAATAATCACCGGTGCAACCCCGCCATGTTCCAAAGAGCAACGTGTTCCGGGCGCCAGCTTTGATCGTAATGCCCAGCCGACGTCGGCACTGCCGATAAAACTGAAAAAGGCCACGCGTTTATCCGTCACCAACCTTTCGGTAACCCTATTATCCTCAATCATGACCGGCTGACACCAAGCAACCGGCAACCCGGCTTGGCGAAATAGTTCAACCAATGCAAAAGCGGATAGCGGGGTTTCCCGTGCCGGTTTAATAATGATCGGGCATCCGGCAGCGATCGCCGGGCCTACCTGATGGACGATTAAATTAAGCGGATGATTAAATGCGCTTACCGCAACGACAGGACCGAGAGGTTCCCTATGAGTAAAAGCGAGCCGATTCATCGATGCCGGATTTAACTGCATGGGTATTTCCGTACCGCGTTCGAAACGCAGGCATTCGATACAAATTTTGATACCGTCGATAGCCCTTAACAGTTCAATTTTGGTGTCCGAATAAGGTTTGCCGCCTTCGGCAATTGCGATAGCTATTAATTGTTCGGAACGTGTCTGCATAGCCAGAGCTACGCGTTCCAAGATGGCAATACGTTCATGAGCCGGCAACCAGTTGCTCCTGTCGCGAAAAATCTCAGTCATGTTTTTTAATGCGGCCTCAGCGCCTTTGGCATCAATGCATTCAACTGAGCCGACTGGTTCTCGGTCATAGGGTGAAAAAACCTCAATGATGCCGGAAGCTTTAGTGTTAGGTATGTTGATTTGATAATGCATAAACCCCACCTGAAATTTATCCGTCTTTTTAGCAGGATATGCTAAACGTGATTAGCAAACAAATGTTTAGTTGTTACTGTTTACCATGAAAGAACCATGTGCTTGGGACGTTAAATTACGACGTTAAATACCTCGAACAATTCAATTCTCAATGACTGCTGGTGGTCGATACCTACCTATCACTGTATTAAACGGTTATTTTCTGAACAGGTTCGGAAAGCGTCTTTTTACACTTTTCGGTGATTTTCACGCAGTTAAACCCAGTTCTTTTTTTTGAAAAACCTGAGCAGAAATACCGATACGCCGATAAATACCGCCCACAATGCCGGGTAGCCCCAACGCCATTTCAGTTCCGGCATGTACTCGAAATTCATGCCGTAAACGCCTGCGATAAAGGTTAACGGTATAAAAATGGACGCGAACACGGTCAGCACTTTCATGGTTTCGTTCATTTTGTTGCTGACGCTGGATAAGTAAATGTCCAGCATGCCGGCGATTAAATCCCGGTATGATTCCATGGCTTCGGTCACGCGTATCACGTGATCGTATATATCGCCGAAGTAGCGCTTGGTTTTGTCATTGAGCAGCGGCGATTCGCTGCGCTGAATGGAGGCCAGCAGTTCCCGCATCGGCGATACGCTTCGGCGCAAAAAAATCAGTTCGCGTTTGATTTTCTGGATGGTGTTCAGGGTTTGCGCCGATGGATTGGACAGTAATTCATCTTCAACGCTTTCAATCAGTTCATCGAAAGTGTCTTGCAGGGTGAAATACTCGTCAACGATGCTGTCCATGATCACATAGGTCAGGTAATCCGTGCCCAGGTTCCGCAGATGGCTTTTATCGTTGTTAAGCCGGTTGAACAGGGGCTCAAATATCGCGTCCGGCTTTTCCCTGAAGGTGAAAACAAATTTATTTAACAGCAACAAGCTGACCTGCTCGTATTCCACATTAAATTCATCGTCGGCCAGGGAAAGCGCTTTGAGAACAATATATAAGTAATCGTCGAATTCCTCGAACTTTGGGCGTTGATGGGTGTTGAGGATGTCTTCGAGCACCAGCGCATGAATGTCGAAATGTTGTCCTATGGCATCGATAATTGAAACGTCTTTCAGGCCGTCGATAATCACCCAGGTGATGGTGTCGGTGGTCTGGTAGGGCAGCAGTTCTTCAATGGTTTTGATAGTGCGCCTGGTCAGCGTTGATTTGTTGTAATCAATGAGGGTGATTTTATGTTCGTGTTCATGCACTTCTCCGACATGCACCAGCGAGCCGGGCGGCAAACCCGATTTTTCGGAAGCGTAACTCAGTGATTCAGACATGGCTTATCCCTTTGATAAATTTTTTTATCCGGCTTACATATTGAAGCATAATGGCACATATTCTAGTTGTTTGGACAAAGTATAACTTTAGATGAAGGCTTTACACAGATGATACATAAACCGATGCTGGGCTGGCGCGAGTGGGTGGCTTTGCCGGAACTCAAGCTTGCGGGAATTAAGGCAAAAATCGATACCGGGGCGAGATCATCGGCTTTGCATGCGTTCGCTATCGAGCCTTATCGAAAAGGTGGGCAACGCTGGGTGATGTTTGCGATTCATCCGTTGCAACAACGTTGCGATGTGGCGATTGAATGCCATGCACAGGTTAAAGACCGCCGAATGGTTACTGATTCCGGGGGGCATAAACAGCGCCGCTATGTGATAGAAACCCAGCTGGTTTTGGGACATTCGGTGATAAGGGCTGAAATGACGCTGACCAATCGGGACACGATGCGTTTCCGTATGTTACTGGGGCGGACCGCAATGGATGCACAGTTTATTATCGATCCCGGCGCATCGTATTTACAAGGGAAGCCCGATGCGGATGAATACCGGCGGTTGCTGGAGCGTAAAGATTAAAGACGAAAGGCTAAAGGCTAAAGGCTAAAGGCTAAAGGCTAAAGTGTATCTTTCGCCCTTTGCCCTTCGTCTTTAACCTTTATTCAGTCAAATCCGTGCTATCCGAGTTCTATTTTTAACTGCTGTTAAAGACATTTTTAAAGACTTATGAGCAAGAAAAACAAAACCGCGTTTGTCTGCGACCAGTGCGGCGCCGATTTCCCCCGCTGGGGCGGGCAATGCACCAGCTGCGGCGAATGGAACACCATCAAGGAAGTCAGGCTGGGCGGAACCGAGCGTAATAACCGCACGGCCGGGTATGCCGGGAGCAGGTCTGAGGTTAAATTATTATCGGATGTAAATCTTTCCCAGGCGGAGCGGATTTTAAGCGGAATTTCCGAATTCGACCGCGTTCTGGGCGGCGGGATAGTCTGCGGCAGCGTGGTGTTGATCGGCGGAGCGCCTGGGGCGGGCAAGAGTACGCTGTTGTTGCAGGCGATTGCCAATATTGCCGCGCGCGGCGTCAGTGTGCTCTATGTTTCCGGCGAGGAGTCGCTGCAACAGATTGCCGAAAGGGCGCACCGGCTCAAACTGCCTGCGGACAAGATCATGATGCTGGCCGAAACCTCGGTGCAGCGAATTTGCGATGTGATGGATGAAGTCAAACCGCAAATCCTGGTGATCGACTCGATCCAGGTCATGCATACTCAGGATGCGGAATCGGCGCCCGGCTCGGTTTCCCAGGTCAGGGAGTCGGCCAGTTATTTGACCCAATACGCCAAGAAACATGATGTGTCCATTTTTATGGTGGGGCATGTGACCAAGGATCAATCGCTGGCTGGCCCGATGACCCTGAGCCACATTGTCGATACGCAAGTGATGCTGGGGTCTACCGATGACGCCCGGTTCAGGGTGTTAAGAGCGGATAAAAACCGTTTCGGTAGCGTCGGCGAGCTGGGCTTTTTCGCGATGGACAGCTCGGGGCTTAAAGAGGTTAAAAATCCGTCGGCGATGTTTTTAAACCGGCCGGACAAGCCCTCCTCAGGCAGCGTGGTGACGGTGCTGTGGGAAGGGACGCGGCCGCTGCTGGTGGAAATTCAGGCGCTGGTGACCGAATGCCAGTATGGCAATCCCCGGCGGCTGGCGGTCGGCTTCGATCAGAATCGTCTGGCGATGTTGCTTGCAGTGCTGTCGCGGCACGGCGGTATTTTTACCGCAAATGATGAGATTTATGCCAACGTGGTCGGCGGTATTAAGGTGACCGAAACCAGTTCCGATTTAGCTATTGTGGTGGGCGTTGTGTCCAGCTTGAGGGATAAGGTGATTCCGCATGATATGTTCTTTTTCGGCGAAATCGGATTGAGCGGCGAGATCAGGCCGGTCGCCAATGGTCATGCACGGCTTAATGACGCTGCAAAACACGGCTTCAAAAAGGCGGTTATTCCCAAGGCGAATGCGCCGAAGAAACCGATTGAGGGTTTGGAAATTCACGGGGTCTCTACGCTTTCCGAGGCGTTGGATATTCTTTCGGAGATGTGAGGCGAAGGGCAAAAGGCTAAAAAGAACTCTTTCGCCTTTTGCCCTTGGTCTAATTCATCTTACTCGAATAACGCCAACAAATCCCTTTCCAGTAAGGCGCTGCTGCCAAGATTAAGCTCAACCAGACGGCGTAGCTCGGAAATGCTGTCTATATCGATATGCTCGCATTTAAATCCTACTTTATTGTCTACGACATGGGCTGCCGTCAGTTCCATTTTTATTTGGGCTTGCTCGGACAGTTGTAATGTGAGTGTGTAGAGTTTTTCCGGATTTTCTTCCCAGGGAAATTCAAAACGTAACAAACAGCCTTTTAAAGACAGGTCAATAATTTCGCAGCTCCATGTATTGTCTTCGCAGCTTAAGGTCGCTTCTCCGGCGAAGTGAATACGGTGGAAATGGCGATTGTCGGTGTTTTCTATTGGATGCATGGATTTAATTCAAAAAGAATTGCAGGGATGTGTTGTCGATAACCAATACATCATTTGTGTTTAATTTTAGCGCTTTATCATTTAAAGGTTCATTGTTTACGGTTATTGTGCCGCTGTTTTCCAGTACTGAAACGAAGTACCCCTCTTTTCTCCTTGAGATAGCAATAACGCCGTTGCCATCACGGCCAAGCCGCGTCATGGGCTTTTTTAATTGCAGGATTTTACCAATATTGTCGCCGGTCATAAATTGCAAATTGGCGGCAGGACTAGGCGATTTTAATGCTACAGCTTCTGCGGTATTGAACATGATGTCATGCCTTCCCATTGATATCATGTCGTTGTCATTGAGATTGCAGGTTTTGGTTCTTTCACCGTTGACGATTAGCGGAAATTCATCATTGAGTTGCTTGATAGTGCAGTCATCGTCACGAATAATGATGACGGCGTGGGCCGGAGCGACTGTCAGGCTGTCAATGGTTAAGTCGTTGGTTTCATCGCGTCCGATATGGACAATACCGTTTTCAAACAAGCTCGAATGAATTGCTTTATCTTTAAAAAAAACAGTGAGTTTTGCCATTGGATCGGTAGCGCATCTTTAAACGGATTTTGATTATAGACGGTATCATTTTAGTTATTCAAGAAATACCATTTTTTGGCAATACCCCATTAGGCATTGTTATTAAGGTTTATTTCCTGGGTAGGAATTTGACCAGTTTAACGCTATTTTCATCCCGTTTTATAATTTCAAGGAGGTATCCGTGCAGTCTGATACTGGTTCCGGTCTCGGGTATGGTTTCCATAAACTCAATGATAAGCCCGTTGAGCGTTTTGGGTCCCTCAGTGGGCAGAGACCATTGAGTGACACGGTTTAATTCCCTGATGGTAATATTGGCGTCAACCAGGCAGCTGCCGTCACTTTGCGCTCTTACGGCGACATCGTCTGTGATCAGTTCTCCAACTATTTCCTGTAATAAATCGTCGAGTGTAACCAGCCCCTGAACATCCCCATATTCATCGACCACCAGACCTATACGAATTTTTTCATGCTTAAATCGATGCATTTGGTTATGCACCGGAGTGCTTTCAGGGATAAACGAGGGTTTGTCCAGGCAGTTGATGATGGTGTGCTTGTCAAAATCATCCTGATTAATCAGTACCAGTATTTTTCTTAAATGGATAAAGCCGATAATTCGGTCGATGCTGGTTTTGTAAACCGGTAATCGGGTATGCGGGCTGGTTTTTATTTGGGTAATGATGCCTTCAATCGGCAATTCAAGGTCTATGCCGATAATTTCCTTGCGCGGCGTCATGATGTCTTCAACAGTCGCCGATTCGAGTTCCAGTATGCCCATCAGCATTTTTTGGTAGCGTGAGGGCATTAAGCTCTCCGCATCGCTAATAATGCTTTTTAATTCATCTTTATTTAGTGCATCATGGCGATTTTTTTTGACGTCGACGCCGACTACTCGGAGTAACAAGTTAACAAATAAATTGATAAACCAAACAACTGGATAAAATATTTTTAGTAAAGGGATATAAATCCAGGCGGCAGGGAAGGCTAGCAGTTCCGGTTTTATTGCCGCAAGAGTCTTGGGCGTCACTTCCGAACAAATAAGCATCACGATAGTTAAAATTCCGGTGGAGATAGCTATGACGGATTCATCATCGGTATACAGTTTGATTGCAATGACGGTTGCAAGCGATGCGGCGAAATTATTAATAAAAATATTACCCAGTAACATCAGGCCGAGCAAGTGATCTGGTCTTTGCAATAGTTTTTGAGCCTTCATCGCACCGGGGTGTTTTAGCTTGACCAGATGTCTTAAACGATACCGGTTTAACGACATTAAGGCTGTTTCTGATCCAGCAAAAAAAGCGGAAAGAATAAGCATGGCGGCAAGTATGCCAAACAGCATACTAAGGGGCATATCGTTCAAAGAAAGTGTACTCTGGGGTTGTGAAAACGGTTCTAGTGTCTATGATGAGAAATTTTTGTCAAGCGTGGATGTAAGTTGCAGGTTGCCTTATTTGTGTAAATTACATTAAAAAAATATTAGAACAATATGAAATAAAAAGAATTTTGACATGGTGCTGATTCGATGCTTAACTTGAACAAATAGCCAAATAATTAAAGGGATTTTTTTAAGGTTAATGAGCGGCAGTTATTGTTTGGTCGGTTTTCAGGCTGCTAAATGGCCTATTTAATGAGTGATGAGTGTGAAAATATGGCGTTGCCGCGTATTTTGGTAATTGACAATAATAAAGCAAGAATCCAACAACTGGAGGCGGTTTTTCAGTTTATGGGATACACAATAGAAATCGCAGGATCAGCGGATTATGCGTCTTGTTTTAGCGAAACTGATCGATTGTGTGGGGTTTTTGTCGGTGATGGCATTGAAAGACAAGCCGCAGTGGTTAGTGATGTTGTGGAACGGGCGAATAAGATTCCTGTCGTTCTATTGATTAATAAGGGAACCTCTCCCCAGGTTTCGACCGTGATCACTAACAGTGTGTTTCAAGTGCTGGAATGGCCGACTACGCATCCCGTATTGAAACCGATACTTGATAAATTGTCGGCATCGGGCGCGCAGAAGACTTTTATGGTGCGTGAAGGGACTGACCGCCGCGCGCCTACCGTTGAACGACTGAAAGGTAAAAGCCAGGCTATTGTCGATATCCGCAAGTTGATTGAGCAGGTTGCCGAATCAGATGCAACGGTTTTAATTCTTGGTGAGTCGGGCACCGGAAAAGAAGTGGTTGCCAGGGCTTTGCACGATGCCTCTTTACGCAAAGACAAGCCGTTTGTACCTATAAATTGCGGCGCGATTCCGGGTGAATTATTGGAGAGTGAGCTGTTTGGCCACGAAAAAGGGGCATTTACCGGCGCTTTAACCAGCCGGCAAGGCCGATTTGAAATGGCGGAAGGCGGCACTCTTTTTCTGGATGAAATCGGCGATATGCCTCTGGCTATGCAGGTCAAGTTGTTGCGCGTATTGCAGGAGAGGACCTTTGAGCGCGTGGGCAGCAACAAAACCATACATTGCGACGTGCGGGTTATTGCAGCAACGCACAGGTCTCTTGAAAACGAGATTAAAGAAAACCGGTTTCGGGAGGATTTGTATTACCGCTTAAATGTTTTTCCTATTGAGATACCGTCTTTAAAAGACAGGGCGGAAGACATCCCGCTGTTAGTGAACGATCTGATTGCCCGTATGGAAGCTTCAAATCGTGGCTCAGTGCGGCTGACAAATGCGGCATTAGTTGTGCTGATGCAGCATGACTGGCCCGGTAACGTCAGGGAATTGGCCAATTTGATTGAAAGATTGGCCATTATTAACCCCAAAGGACTTGTCGATGCGACTGATTTGCCGGAAAAATTTCAACAATACGAGGTTTCCGAAGAAATAATTGACGATACCGAAACGGTTAACACAGAAGCAGCGGAAGAAGATGAGTCGTCCGAGTCGGAACAGGTTGAAGTTGTCGGCGCTTTCGAGGGCTCGTCGGGCTCTTTAGCCCAGTTGCCGGAACAGGGCATAGATTTGAAAGAATATTTGAATGTTTTAGAGGTCGATTTGATACGCCAGGCATTAAATGAATGCAACGGTGTGGTGGCTCATGCGGCCAAACGGTTGAATATGCGGCGCACAACATTGGTTGAAAAATTACGAAAATATGAGTTGCAGCGTTAAAGAGGGTGAGTCAATTTTTTGGCGCGTTATTCTTAAGGTATTGAAAATACTGATTTTAATGTTTGGTCTGGTTTTTGCTTGCTCTATTGAAGAATCAGTTTAAGTTGCAAAAAAACAGAGCGATCAGATATGAATACTCAGAAAAAACAGAAAACCGAACAGCTTACCGATGCGTTCCGCATTTTCAACGAGCTATCCCAGAATTTATCTGTTTCTTACCAAGGATTGGAAGAGCAGGTTGCCAAACTGCATGGTGAGCTTGCCTTTGCCCATAGCGAACGGCTTAAAACCCTTGAGGAAAAAGAAAAACTCGCCAGTCGTCTGGAAAAAATACTGGCGGCGCTTCCGGCCGGAGTCATTGTGCTGGACGTGGACGGGAAGGTTTTGGATTGCAATGCGGTAGCGATGGATTTTTTAGGCGAACCGCTGATTGGTATGGATTGGCTTGAGGTTGTAGCACGCAGCCTGATTCCCGTTTTCGGCAACCCCCATGAGCGTCAGTTGAATAACGGTAAACGGGTGAATATGACGGTCAGCAGAGACGTCGCCTGCAATGACGCTAGCGATTCAGGTCAAATTGTCTTGCTATCGGATGTCAGTGAAATGCGAAACCTGCAGGATATGCTCAATCAGCAAAAGCAGTTATCGGCAATGGGCGAAATGGTCGCGAGCATGGCGCATCAGGTCAGAACGCCGCTGGCGACAGCAATACTCTACGCATCGCAAATGAGCAATCCGGTACTGGATAATGAAAAGAGGCAGCGGTTTTCACAAAAAATTCTTGAGCGGCTGCAATATTTGGAAAGGCAGGTTAACGATATGTTGATTTTTGCCAAAGACGGACGCTTGGCGATGGAGAGCTTTTCATTGACCGAGCTGTTAAATCATCTCAGGGAAACGGTCAAAGAATACACAGGCAGCGGCGCGATTGAGTTGCAGATTGTTAATGAAGTGCAGAATGATGTGATGCTGGGCAATGAGAATGCGTTGCGCGGCGCGCTGCTTAATTTATTGAATAATGCGGTTGATGCCGTAGGGCAGGTTGGATGCATACAGATTTCTGTGGCTCAGCTTGACGACTGTAAGCTGCAGATTGTCATTAAGGATGATGGTCCAGGTATCGCCAAAGAGCTTAAGCAACGGATTTTTGAGCCGTTTTTTACCACCAAGACCCACGGCACCGGCTTAGGTTTGGCTGTTGTCGATAGCGTAGTGAAGGCTCACGGCGGCCATATACATGTTGAATCGGTTTTAGGGCAGGGCACGGGTTTTTCGTTAGTGCTGCCCTGCATAAATCAGGCATTCAGTTTGTTGCCGGGCGGTTTTTCCGGTAGAAATCACCATCAAAGGGAGGTGTGCCATGAAACAGTATGATGTGTTGGTTGTTGAGGACGATCTGTCGTTATGCGAAGCGCTTTGTGATACTCTGGAGATAAGCGGCTATCGCGTGGTTTCCGCTCGCAACGGCACTGACGCATTAACCAAGCTGGAGCTTGGCCAGTTTAAACTGGTTGTTAGCGACGTGCAGATGCCGGTTATGGACGGCTTTCAATTGCTAAAGAATATGCAGCATAAATATTCGGAAACGCCGGTGCTGCTGATGACGGCTTTCGGAACCATTCCCAAAGCCGTTGAGGCCATGCAGGCAGGCGCTTCCGATTATCTTATCAAGCCATTCGATGCAGAGGCGCTGGTAAGCAAGGTGGCTGATTATGTGGTAGCCAATCCGTCGGCGGCCAATGCGGCGGCTAATGAGCGGGTCGTGCATGACAACAGCATGAAAAAACTCTATGCCCTGACTGCCAAAGTTGCCAAAACCGATGTTACCGTATTGTTACAGGGCGAAAGCGGAACGGGTAAAGAGGTTCTTGCCAGCTATATTCATCAAAATTCAACGTATCATCAAGGGCCTTTTGTTGCAGTGAATTGCGCGGCTATTCCGGAAAATATGCTGGAGGCAATGTTGTTCGGGTATGAAAAAGGCGCTTACACCGGCGCCGTTCAGGCTATGCCGGGGAAGTTCGAGCAAGCGCAGGGCGGGACTTTGCTGCTGGATGAAATAGCCGAAATGGATTTAGGCCTGCAGGCAAAATTATTGCGGGTATTGCAAGAAAAAGAGGTTGAGCGGCTGGGCAGTCATAAGAAAATCAAGCTGAATGTCAGAATTTTGGCGGCCACCAATCAGAAGCTAAAAGAACAGATGGAGCAAGGGCGGTTCCGCGAGGATTTGTATTATCGTCTCAACGTATTCCCTATTAATATTCCGCCGTTACGCAACAGGCCGGGCGATATTTTGCCGCTGGCACAGGAATTGATGCTGCGGCATAGTATAAGCGGCCAAATTGTGCCTGAATTTGACAATAAAGCCATTGAAAAAATGTTGGCTTATAGTTGGCCGGGTAATGTCAGGGAGCTGGATAATGTGGTGCAGCGGGCTCTTATTTTGCGGACTGGGGATAAGATTACTGTGGATGATTTGGTGTTTGAGGACCCAGGTTCGATGATGGCGGCGATTAATAACGTAGAACAGGCGCATGAAACGTCTCTGCTTGATATTAAGGATGAAAAGCCGGAAGTGGGCGGTTTGGGCGAGGGGGTTCGCTCTGCCGAAGAAAGCATTATTTTGCAGACCTTGCAGATGGAAAACGGCAGTCGTAAGACGACCGCCGAAAAGCTGGGGATCAGCCCCAGAACACTCCGATATAAAATGGCTAGGATGAAAGATTCGGGGGTTATTATTTCATGCTAACATGTGGCATTAAAAATGCTTTACACTCTGTACTATATAAAATGTAAGAGGGAAACCCCATGAGTGAGATGAATGTAAATCAGGTTTTGGCTCAGATGCGGGCGATGTCACTTGAAGCCGGCAGCGCTAAAGTGCAAGAGACAGGCGGCGGAGCTGATTTTGCCGCAATGCTGAAGCAGAGTATTGGAGCCGTTAATGACACCGAACAAACTGCCGGAAAAATGACGAAAGCTTTTGAGACAGGCGATACTAATGTAAGTTTGGCCGAGGTTATGGTGGCTTCACAGAAAGCTAGCGTTTCATTTCAGGCAATGGTACAGGTCCGAAATAAATTAGTCGAAGCCTATAAAGATGTCATGAATATGCCAATGTAGCACGACGGCAAACTGTGATTAGAAAATGAGCGAAAATAGCCTGATTGAGACAAATCCAAATCGCCAGAATGACCCAACGGCAAATAGCAAGGGTCATCTTGATGGTGAAGTGTCCCATATTTTAGCGACCAAGATCGATGCCCACCCGGCTATTAAAGGCCTGGCCGGACTGACCATAGCGCGCCAGATCGGCTTGATGCTGGGTCTGGCTCTTAGTGTAGCTATTGGTGTTGCCATTGTTCTATGGTCGCAGGAACCCTCTTACGGCCGCTTGTATTCCGAGATCGGCGAAAGTGATGTGGCTGAAATTCTTGACGTTCTCAACAAGGAGAATATTAAGTATAAAGTCGAAACCGGCTCCGGCGCTATTATGGTGCCGATCGATGATGTCAGTGCGGTGAAGCTCAAATTAGCCGCTCAGGGCTTGCCCAAAAGTAACAGTCTGGGATACGAGCTGTTGGATAAAGACCAGGGTTTCGGCACCAGTAAAAGTGTCGAAACGGTGCGTTTCCAACGAGCCCTGGAAGGCGAGATTGCACGGACTGTCATGTCTATCCAGAATGTGAAATCGGCCAGGGTGCTGTTAGCCATTCCCGTTCAATCGGTGTTTGTGCGGGAGCGCAAGAAGCCCAGCGCTTCAGTCATGGTGAACTTATACCAAGGCAGATCGTTGGATAAAGGCCAAGTCGAATCAATCATTCATTTGGTGGCGTCCAGTGTGCCGCAACTCGATGCCGAGCAGGTGACGGTCGTAGATCAGAAAGGTCAGCTGCTAAACAGCAATGACTCATCGGTAGCGGGTAATTTGACCACCAAGCAGTTCGAATATAAGAAAAATATTGAAGAACATCTGATGGGGCGTATTGAAAATATTTTGTCGCCATTGGTGGGGGGCGACGGAATGCGTGTGCAAGTTTCAGCGGATGTGGATTTCACCGAGACTGACAGAACCCAGGAAATGTTCAATCCGGATTTGCCGGCTTTAAGGAGTGAGCAAGTATCGGAAGAGCAAAGTTCGTCGTCTGCTACTCAAGGGGTTCCCGGCGCGTTATCAAATCAGCCAACTCCTGCGGGTACGGCCCCGGAAACAAACCCCGCATCAACAGCTACCCCGGCATCAACGGCAACGCCCGGTTCGGCAACAGCAAGTTCGACGGCCTCACCCGGTTCGGCATCAAAAAATGCAACCAGAAATTACGAGCTGGATAAAACCATCACCCATACCCGCTTGGCTACAGGGGGATTGCGGCGGTTGTCCGTGGCCGTGGTTGTCGATGACCGCCATATACCCCAGAGCGACGGCTCAGTTAAAGCGCAGTCTTATTCCCAGGAAGATATTAATCGTTTCAGTGATTTGGTCAAGCAAGCGGTAGGTTTTGATAGCAGTCGCGGTGATCAGGTTACAGTTACTAATGTGACTTTTAAAATGGATAATCTTATTGAGGCGCTCCCGGCAATACCCGTTTGGGAACAAGGCTGGTTTCTTGATGCCATGAAACAACTTGCCGCTGTGTTGGCCATATTATTCCTGTTTTTTGGGGTGTTGCGGCCAACGATGCGCAGTCTGGTCGGTCGGGATGTGGAAGAGAAAAAAGCCCTGGCTTTGGCCGAGGCGGAACAAAAGGCCGCGGCTATCGGGGGGACTGTTCGTTTTGATGAACATGGTCTTCCTGTCGCCGTACCGGCCGGTCAACAAAATGTAAATTTTGCGATGCCCAGTGAAATGCAGGATCTACTGCTTTTGGATGTGCCTCAGAGTTATGAGCATCGCTTGGAATATGTGAAGAGATTGGTTGATGATGATTCGAAGGTAGTCGCGCAAGTTATTAAATCGTGGGTTAAAAAAGATGGCTAAGGCAGAACTGAAAAAAGATTTAACCCAAGTTGATCGTGCCGCCGTATTGTTGCTGGCGCTGGGCATGGATAGGGCGGCGCTGGTTTTAAAGCACATGACTCCCAGGGAGGTGCAGATTCTAGGTATCACCATGGCAAGCGTGGGTGAGATTTCCATAGAAATGATGGACGAGGTGGTTGAGGAATTTATTGTCGCGGTAAAGAACCAGACTGCTTTGGGCATGGATACCGACGAGTATATCCGTACCGTATTGATCAGCGCTTTGGGTGCAGATAAAGCGAACAGTATCCTCGACCGGATTTTGCAGGGTGGTAACACGAAGGGTATCGAGCAGTTGAAATGGATGGATACCCGATCGATTGCGGACATGATTCGATTGGAGCATCCCCAGATTGTCGCGACGATTATGTCTTTGATGGACAGTGAGCAGGCCGCCGATGTGATGATGTTCCTGCCTGAAAGTATGCGCGCCGATTTGATGATGCGAATCGCAACGATGAAAGGCGTACAGCCGGCCGCTCTGCGTGAGTTGGATCAAATCATGGAAAAACAATTAACCGGCTCCGATAATGTTAAATCGACCAATATCGGCGGCGTTGATGCGGTGGCTAATATTTTAAATTTCCTGGATGGCGGGGCTGCAGATTTGGTGATGTCGGGAATTGCCGAGCACAGGTCTGAACTGGCTCAGGAAATTCAGGAGAAGATGTTTACCTTTGAAGATCTTACTTCTATTGATGAAAGAGGCATGCAAACATTATTGCGCGAAGTTTCAACCGGGCAGTTGTTACTGGCGTTACGGGGTGTAGGCAGTGAGCTTAAGGAAAAGATATTCAGCAATATGTCCAAGCGTGCCGCGGAAATGCTGCGTGATGATTTGGAGGCTTCGCCGCCCGCTAAGTTAAGCGAAGTTGAGCTGGCGCAGAAAGATATATTGGCCATTGCTAAAAAACTAGCGGATGCAGGCGAGATACAAATGGGCGTTGGTGGCGATGAGCTTATCTAAGACGCCCAGGTTCACGGCATCTGAACTGGAAGCCTTGGAATTATGGAGTATGCCGGATGTTTCCGGTGCGGAAGTTGTAAGAGAGCCGGAGACGGTGGAAATCGACGATGAGCCGACGCCGATTTTAACGGTTGATGAAATTGAGTCCATGCAAAAGCAGGCCTATGACGAAGCATTTGCGCAGGGAAAAATGCATGGTTTTCAGCAAGGTTTTGATGAAGGTTCCAAAAAAGGCTACGAGGATAATTTGCATTTATTGCAAAGCCAGGCGGCGACGTTGGTCAGTCTTCTGGAATCCTTAAGCGAACCGTTTAAACGCCTTGATGAAGAAGTGGAAAAAGAGCTGGTCAAGCTGGCTATAGGTATCGCAACGCAAATAATACGCAGAGAGATCAAGCTGGATCCAGGGCAAATTGTTGCCGTTGTTCGGGAGACAATCAATGTTTTGCCGCTGGCGTCACAAAAAATCAATTTGAAATTACACCCTGAAGATGCCGAGTTGGTGCGTTCCGCATTAGCGCTGGATGAA
>JALNYY010000030.1 GCA_023229605.1 Methylobacter sp. | reverse complement strand
GGCGTTTATTGCGGTACAAAACGGCAAGCAGGTGGCGGTGTTGGTGCCGACCACGCTGCTGGCGCAGCAGCATTACCAGAATTTCCGCGACCGCTTTGCCGACTGGCCGGTACATGTCGAGGTATTGTCTCGCTTTGTTAGTCCCAAGCAGCAAAAAGAGATTACCGATGATCTGGAGCAGGGCAAAGTCGATATCGTGATCGGTACGCATAAGTTATTGTCGAAAGAGATCAAATACAAAGCGCTGGGGCTGGTGGTGATTGATGAAGAACACCGTTTCGGCGTGACCCAAAAAGAGCATTTCAAAAAGCTGCGCAATGAGCTGGATATGTTGACCCTGACCGCAACGCCGATTCCGCGTACTTTGAATATGGCGATGTCTGGCTTAAGGGATATTTCCATTATCGCCAGCCCGCCGCCTAACCGCCATGCGATCAAGACTTTTATCAGCGAATGGATTGATGCGCAGATCAGGGAAGCCTGTTTGCGTGAAATTAAGCGTGGCGGACAGGTGTTCTTTTTGCACAACGATGTCAAATCGATGGAAAAAATGGCCAGGGAACTGGAAACGCTGGTGCCTGAAGCGCGGATTGAAATCGCCCACGGGCAAATGCCGGAGCGCGAGCTGGAGCGCATCATGCTGGATTTTTATCACCAGCGCTTTAATCTGTTGTTGTGCTCCACCATTATTGAAAGCGGCATCGATATACCCAGCGCCAATACCATTATTATCAATCGCGCCGATAAACTGGGACTGGCGCAGCTGCACCAGTTGCGCGGCCGGGTGGGACGTTCGCATCACCGGGCTTATGCCTATTTTATCGTGCCGCCGAAAACCTTGATGAGCAAAGACGCCATCAAGCGGTTGGAAGCAGTCGAAGCATCAGGCGATTTGGGCGCGGGATTTATGCTGTCCTCGCATGATATGGAGATTCGCGGCGCGGGCGAGTTACTGGGCGACGATCAAAGCGGGCAGATTCAGGAAATCGGCTTTACCCTGTATACCGAATTGCTGGAGCGCGCCGTCGATGCCCTAAAATCCGGTAAGCAGCCGGAACTCGATGCTCCGATGGACAGAGGGCCGGAAGTCGACTTGCAAACCTCCGCACTGATTCCGGAAGATTATCTGCCGGATATTCATGGCCGTCTGGTGCTGTACAAGCGCATCTCCAATACCGAAACCAAAGACGATTTGCGCGAGTTGCAGGTCGAAATGATCGACCGTTTCGGCTTATTTCCGGAACCGGTGAAGACTTTGTTCAGCGTCGCCGAATTAAAGCAGCAGGCAGAAAAACTGGGTATCAAGAAAATAGAGGCTAACGCCGGCGGCGGGCGTATCATTTTTTCGGCAGCGCCGAACATTAATACCGATCAGCTGATTTCCCTGATACAAACACAGGCTCAGGTTTATAAATTCGATGGCGCGGATAAGTTAAGGTTTATAAAGCCGTTTGAAACGACCGAGCAGAAGCTTGAGTTTATAACGGAATTGTTGGATAAATTGACCATTAAACCGGCGGTTAAAAAGTGACTATGAAAATAATGGTTTACAGCTTGGCGGCAATGCTTGGGCTTTTTGGCAGTCCGCTGTCAGCTGAAGGCGGCGCTTATCGAATAGAGTTGATCGCATTTTCGCAGGCCATGCCCAACACCGAGGTGTTTGAGCAGGCCGCCAGTCAAATCAAATGGCCGTCGGCGTTGACTGAGCTGGCGGCCTATAAGAAACCGGATAATACAACGCTGGATGACAGTTACGCGGCATTATCGAAAGACCCGGCTTACCGGCCTATCCTGCATATTGCCTGGATTCAACCGGTTGGGGAGGGAGGGCTAAGCGCCCCTGTTCATATCCAGGGCGCCGACGGCAAGTTGAATGGCTATCTCCAGGTACAGCACGAACAAGGTTTGCAGATGACGGTTGATTTTGAGCTTGCTTCTGATCTTGGCGGTGATTCCGGGAAGGCCTTGATTTACCGGTTAAATGAAAAGCGATTCATTAAACCGAACGAGCTCTATTATCTGGATCACCCGAAGTTCGGGATTGTCGTAAAAATAAGCCTTTTATAAAACCTACGCTCAAATGCAGGAGCTGAAAAATTGGAGTATCAGGTTTTTTTATGTTATTAAGAACAAGTAAATGTAGAGGCGCGATAAGGATTTTCGGCGCAGAGGAGTTTTTTGTTGGTTGGCCTTGAACCGTTCTTACGAGGGTTATAGTGATGCAGCTTTAAGGCGCGGGTACAGATAAGCTTTTGAAATATTTATGATGGATTAGGACCGATCAGGTTTTTTTTGAATACGGATATGATTATTTATCTGACGTTTGATAAAAATAAACTGACTGACAAGTTTGCTAAAGAATCGCAATTGCTTTGTTAGTCGAATAATTAACTGACGACAGCGTGGGCATAGAGCACATCTGAGGAAGAATAATGAAGAGAAAAGATATAATCCCGACAAGTCAGGAACGAGTAATGCGGGAGCATGATTTCATCGTTTCCAAGACTGACCTGACTGGACGGATTACCTACGGCAACGAGATTTTTATCGAGTTTTCAGGATACGAGGAGCACGAGCTGCTGGGCAGCCAGCATAATATCATCCGGCATCCTGATATGCCTAGAGCGGTATTTAAGTTGTTATGGGATTATTTGGCGGAAGACAAGGAGATATTCGCCTTTGTTAAAAATATGTCGAAAGATGGCGGGTTTTACTGGGTGTTTACCCATGTAGCGCCCATGAAAGACAAAAACAAACAGAAGATAGGCTACAGCTCGGTGCGCCGCATGCCTAATCCCAAGGCCATTCCTATTGTGACGGATGTGTATCGAGCCATGCTGGATGCGGAACGAAACGCGGGGCCCAAGGATGCTATGGCGGCTTCAGGCGCAGTATTGGGTAATGTATTAAAAGACAAGGGCGTCACATACGAGGAGCTTATCAATGTTTTACAGTCGCTTTAAGAATAATGAACCTGTCGCATTAGCGGTAGTTGCTTTTTGCTGGGTAGGCTCGCTGGTTTATGGGTGGATGCCTGTTTTGAACGGTGATAGTGTGATCACGCCGTCTTTATTGACGGCGGGATCGGTTTTATCTGTCGTTTGGTGGCGCAAATCAAGATCAGCCGATCAGCACTTGTTTAAACAGTTGCTTAGTGCCAGTCAGGAATGGGCGCAGGGCTCCGTAGATGTGCGGCTTACCCATATCGGCGGCAAAGAACGACCGCTACAACAGCTTGCCTGGGCACTGAATAATTTGATGGATCAGGTAGAAACCGCGCAGGTAGATATGTATTATTCTCTGGCCTATGTAACCTATGGCGATTTTACCCGGAAGAGCTATCCGGAAGGGTTGCATGGCGGGTTTGCGACGGCGCTGAAGCAGCTTAATGCTGTCGCAAAAACGCTGGCCGCCACTACAAGCGCCATCACTGAGCTTATGAAAGCCATCTCTGAGGGCAACTTTAATAAAAGGGTTGAGGTTAATGTCGAAGGCGAATACAGGCTTGCTGTAGACCGTGCCATGCAAGCCATGCAGACTATGCAAACCATGCTGGGCGATGTCGGTAAGGTCATGGGCAACGTTGCGCAAGGCGATATTAGTCAGCGCGTTCAGGCTGAAGGGCTCGGCGACCTCGGCAAATTGAAAAACGATATTAATCTTTCGCTTGATGCTCTGAGCAGTTTGAATGATATATCACTTATTGCGAGTGCATTGTCCGAAGGGGATCTGACCAAAACTATCAGTAAAGACTACCCAGGCACCTTCGGCGCGGTAATTACCGGTATGAATGGCACCGTGGAAAACCTCAGGGAGCTGGTAGGGGAAATCAAGGATTCCACCAATAATATCAATACTGCGGCCAAAGAAATTGCTGCGGGTAACAATGATTTGTCGCATCGCACCGAAGAGCAGGCCGCCAGTCTGGAAGAAACCGCCGCCAGCATGGAAGAGTTGACTTCCACAGTACAGTTGAATGCAAAAAATGCCCAGCATGCCAACCAGCTTGCTGTCGGCGCGACGGATATTGCAGGCAAGGGCGTTGCAGTGGTCGACCAGGTTGTAACGACAATGGAAGGCATTAATGAATCTTCACGCAAGATTGTGGATATCATCTCGGTGATTGACAGTATTGCTTTTCAGACCAATATTCTTGCCCTCAACGCCGCAGTAGAAGCGGCCCGAGCCGGAGAGCAGGGGCGAGGGTTTGCCGTGGTGGCAGGAGAAGTGCGCAATCTTGCCCAGCGCGCCGCCGCCGCCGCAGGAGAAATAAAAAACCTGATCGGCGATTCGGTGGAAAAGGTTGAAGACGGCACTAAATTGGTTGCGCAGGCTGGAAAGACCATGGAAGAAATTGTTAACGCCATTCGCGGCGTTACCGTCATTATGTCCGAGATCAGATCCGCTTCTGTTGAGCAAACCTCCGGCATTGAGCAGGTTAATCAGGCTATTGGCCAAATGGATGAAGTGACCCAGCAAAATGCTGCGTTGGTAGAGCAGGCAGCCGCTGCCGCAGAGTCTTTGGAAGAACAGGCGCAAAACTTGTCAGTCACGGTAGGGCGCTTTACTGTCGATAGTGGCGCCACAGGTAATTCTCAAAACTCCCGCAGTGTAATAACGCCTGCTGCGGTAAGTAAAAGTCCGGCTTCAGCCAGGGCGAGGCCTCAGTTACAGCCGGTTACCAGTGATGATTGGGAGGAGTTTTAAGCCGGTTGCCGGGTTTTAGCTGTCAGTAAATGTCGATTCGAGAACTGTAAGTAATTCTGTTTTAAACAAAATTCAGGTTATAATAATCGCCATTTACTGCCCGCCGAACATTAAAATCTATTTTAATCCTGATGATTTTCTCACCCATCCTCACGTTTGTCCTGAATGTGGCCTGTTTAACTAGTAAGAGCTGAAATGATGGCTATCGATCAACGCAGCAATGAGCAGACTCCAACAGAAGTAACCCCTTGTTATCGTCGCGAGAGCCGCGGAATGGCTGTTCTTCTTGTTGTTGCATGGCTACTTTATAGCGCCTGCGCACTAGGTTGGTTCATATTGGAAGCTCCGTCCGGTATGCGCTGCGTCAATCATGTTTATTAAATTAAGGAAAAATGATGAATGATCAAGAAGACTTGCTAAGGCCTATTCGCACCAAAGTTGACGGTGTAATGATGATTACGGTTGCCGTTGTGTTTTTGGTTACGGTAGTTGTCGGCTTGGTCTATGACGGGATAGTTTTTAGCTTGGCCGTTGGCCTTCCGTCTATAGTAGTGCCTTTTTTTATATGGCGCTCAATGCCGGGCACACTGATCTCAAGGCTGGCTATGGCCGGCGCATTTGTCATTCAAATCGCGATTCAAATTCAAGTCAGCCATGGCCTGATAGAAATGCACTTCGGCCTGTTTGTGGCACTGGCGTTTTTATTGGCTTACCGGGATTGGCGGCCGATTGTTTTTGCGGCAGGGCTGGTTGCGGTTCATCATTTGGCTTGTAATTATTTACAAAGTATACAGTTGGATGTCTGGGTATTCCGTAATGGACCAGACTTTGATGTTGTGCTGCTTCATGCCGCGTATGTGATATTTGAGTCGGTAATTTTGGTGTATCTGGCTGTCCAGCTAAGGATTGAAGGCGTCGAATTAGCAACAGTCGCTTTCCTGGCGAACCGAATTGCCAATGGAGATTTGAGTTCCAAGATTGACGCGGACCGGAAAGATGGATCTGAAGGAATGCTGCATTCAATGAAAACCATGCAGGATTCTATTAACAACTTTGTCCTCGCCCAGAGTGTTATGGCGCAAAAACACGCGGAAGGCTGGATTCACGAACAAATCGACGCCACCCAGTTGCCCGGCACTTACGGCGAGATGGCGAAAGAGCTTAATGAGCTGGTAGCGAGCCACGTCGCTGTAAAAATGCAAGTAGTTGATATTGTCGGGCAATATGCCAAGGGCGATTTTTCCCGCGACATGGATCGCCTACCTGGCGAAAAGGCTAAAGTGACGGCTGCCGTAGACGCCGTTAAAACGGCGCTGCTTGGGATCAGTAACGAAATCAAAGCCATCGTGGGAGCTGGAGTCAAAGGCGATTTCACGCACCGTGTCCACGCCGATAACTTCGAGTTTCTGTTTAAAGAGATTTTGACCGACCTTAATACTTTAATCGAAACCTGCGATTCAGGTTTTAACGATATAGGGCGTGTTGCGAAAGCGTTGGCCGATGGCGATTTAACCCAAACCATCAGCCAAAATTACCCAGGTACTTTCGGCCAAGTCAAAGAAGCTGTCAATGGAACGGTGGAAAACCTCAAAAATATGATAGGCGGAATCAGGGACTCCGTCGATACTATCAGTAATGCGGCTAAAGAAATTGCGGCGGGTAACAATGATCTATCGCATCGCACCGAAGAACAGGCCGCCAGTCTGGAAGAAACCGCCGCCAGCATGGAAGAGCTGACGTCCACCGTGCAGCAAAACAGCGAAAACGCCAAACATGCCAGCCGGCTTGCCACCAGTGCGTCGGATGTCGCCGGCAAGGGGGTTGCGGCGGTCAGCGAAGTCGTAACAACAATGGAAGGCATCAACCAGGCCTCAAGCAAGATTGTCGACATCATCTCGGTGATCGACAGCATTGCTTTCCAAACCAATATTCTCGCGCTTAACGCCGCAGTGGAAGCGGCAAGAGCCGGTGAACAAGGCCGGGGTTTTGCGGTTGTGGCCGTAGAAGTCCGCAACTTGGCCCAACGCGCCTCCGCTGCCGCAGGCGAGATTAAAAACCTGATTGGCGATTCGGTGGAGAAGGTTGAAGACGGCACCAAGCTGGTTGCCCAGGCGGGGAAAACCATGGAAGAAATTGTTAATTCCATTCGCAGTGTGACTACCATCATGTCCGAGATCAGCGCTGCTTCAGTTGAGCAAACGTCCGGCATCGAACAGGTTAATCAGGCAATCACTCAAATGGACGACGTGACTCAGCAAAATGCCGCCTTGGTAGAGCAGGCTGCAGCTGCCGCAGAATCCCTGGAAGAACAAACCGAACACCTGTCCGGTACGGTAGCGGGTTTCAAATTACACGGTGGCTCACACAGTTCCACAGGTTCTGTTAATGCTGAATCCGTAGCCGTTTATAGCCCAACCAACAGAAAAAACGCACCTGTCAAGATCGAGACTTATAAAAGTGCTTCCGTGTCAGAAGAAGCCGGCATAGATTTGGATAAGGCGCTCGAGAAACATTCCGAGTGGAAGGTGAAACTTCGTGCTGCTATATCAAAGCGCGAGGAGATGGATGCTGCAACCATTTCAAAAGACGATTGCTGTGATCTCGGTAAATGGCTGCACGGTGACGCCAAGTCCCAGCTTGGTCATAAGCCAAGTTATTCGGATTGTGTGTCCAAACATGCGGCCTTTCATATTGAGGCCGGTAGAGTCGCCTCCATGATCAATGCAAAAAAATTCAGCGAGGCGGAAACCATGCTAGGCAACGGCTCTTTTTTTGTATCCGCATCAACCGCAGTAGGAGTTGCAATTATGCGGTTAAAAAAAGACATCAAATCACCGTCAAGCAGCGCGGTAGCCAAGCCAAAATCTCAAATGGCGACAGCAAATGCTGATGAGTGGGAAGAGTTTTAAATCGGCTAAACTACTTGTTTAAATAGTCTTCAGGTTATAATAACCGCCATTCACTAAGCCCTGGTCAATTGTCCCGGGCTTTTTTGTTATTATTCCGTCTCAATAAAACCAAGAAACGGGCTTTAAATTGAGGGTATAGCCCCAGTGATTTTTGGATGATTTAACTATTAAAAATATGACGCAAAAACTTTATATTCAAACCAACGGATGCCAGATGAACGAGTACGATTCCGATAAGATGCGGGATGTGCTCAATGCCTCACATGGATTTGAATTGATTGACGACCCAAAACAAGCCGATGTGCTGCTGCTGAATACCTGTTCGATACGCGAAAAAGCGCAGGAAAAAGTTTTTTCGGCGCTGGGTAAATGGCGCAAAATTAAAGACAAGCGTCCCGACGTGATTATCGGCGTCGGCGGCTGTGTCGCCAGCCAGGAGGGCGCGGCTATCCAAAAGCGTGCGCCGTTTGTGGATATAGTGTTCGGGCCGCAAACGCTGCACCGCTTGCCCCAGCTGTTGGATCAGGCGCGCAGCCAGCAAAAGCCGGTGGTGGATGTCTCCTTTCCGGAAATAGAAAAATTCGATGCGCTGCCTGAACCTAGGGCGGAAGGACCGAAAGCCTTTGTTTCAGTGATGGAAGGTTGCAGCAAGTATTGTACCTTCTGCGTGGTGCCTTACACCCGCGGCGAGGAAATCAGCCGTCCGCTGGATGACGTGATCGCCGAAATTACCTCATTGGCCAAACAAGGCGTTAGGGAAATCAATCTGTTAGGCCAAAACGTCAATGCCTATCGCGGAGTAATGGACGATGGCGACATCGCCGATTTTGCTTTATTGCTGCATTATGTGGCGGCGGTGGAGGGCATAGACCGTATCCGGTTCACAACCTCGCACCCGATGGAATTTACCGACGAGCTGATTGAGGCTTTTGCCGAAATTCCGCAACTGGTTGACCATCTGCATTTGCCGGTACAAAGCGGCAGCGACCATATTTTAAAAATGATGAAGCGCGGACATGCGCGTGCGGATTATATTGAGATTATCCGCAAGTTGCGCGCAGTACGCCCCAACATTTACTTGTCCTCGGATTTTATTATCGGTTTCCCCGGTGAAACCGATGCCGAGTTTGAAGAAACCATGTCCTTCATCGAAGAAATCGGCTTCGATTTATCATTCAGTTTTGTTTACAGCCAGCGCCCCGGAACGCCGGCGGCTGACTTGCCGGATGATGTGCCGGCGGAAGTTAAGAAACAGCGCCTGGAGCGTTTCCAAAATCGCATTAATGAAATGACGGCGGCCATTTCCGAGAGCATGATCGGTACCGTGCAAACTGTTTTAGTTGAAGGGCAGTCTAAAAAGAACCCATTGCAAATGCAGGGCAGGACCGAGAATAATCGGGTCGTTAACTTTATCGGGCATCCCCGGTTGGCCGGGCAGTTTGTCGATGTGCTGATTGCCGAGGCTTTGCCCAATTCTTTACGAGGTAGGATAGTTGATTCATCCGTCGATGCTTCTTCTTGATAAAACAAGCTTGGTAACAATTTATTTATGATTTCACAGGAAATTTCTCTAGCGCCTGCCGATAATGGCCGGTTATCCAATTTTTGCGGTCAATTCGATGCGCATTTGCGGCAGATTGAATCGCGCCTTCAAGTCGAGATCGCCAATCGCGGCAATCAGTTCAGGGTGACCGGTTTGGATAGTTCGGTAAAGGCGGCCTGCGCCGTCATGCAGAAGTTGTTTGCCAGCACCGAAAAAGAACAACTGACTGCCGAACTCGTTCATTTAGCCATGCAGGATTCATCGATAGACGAACTGCTGGATACACCGACAACATCGTCCCAGCAAAACGTAAGTATTAAGACCAAATGCGGGATGATCAGGGGCCGTGGGATTAACCAGCAAGAATATCTGAGGAAAATTATGACTCATGATATAAATTTCGGCGTTGGGCCTGCAGGAACAGGCAAAACCTATCTGGCGGTTGCCTGCGCGATTGAGGCATTGCAAAGCGAGAAGGTCAAAAAGATTATTCTGGTGCGTCCCGCAGTGGAAGCCGGTGAGAAACTGGGTTTCCTGCCTGGCGATATGGCGCAAAAAGTCGATCCTTATTTGCGGCCTTTGTACGATGCGCTGTACGATATGCTCGGTTTTGAACGGGTTGAGAAAATGATTGATAAAGGCATTATAGAGGTTGCGCCATTGGCTTTTATGCGCGGCAGAACGCTCAATGATGCTTTTATTATCCTGGATGAGGCGCAAAACACCACCGTCGAGCAGATCAAGATGTTCCTGACCCGCGTGGGGTTCGGATCGACGGCTGTGGTTACCGGGGATGTTACCCAGATCGATTTACCCTCGGAAAAAATGTCCGGTTTGCGGCATGTGCTTGAGGTGTTAAAGAATGTCGACGGCATCAGTTTTACCTTTTTTGATGCGCGCGACGTGGTCAGGCACCCCTTGGTGCAACGCATAGTTTCCGCCTATGAAGCCTATGAGAAAACAAACAAGGCCGAGTCGTGAACAGCATAGAAATCCAAACGGTTTTCGAATCGGAAGGCCAACCGGATCAACAGCAAATCCAGTGTTGGGTTGATGCGGCGCTGGACGATTATAATCAGGATACCGAGATTGTTGTGCGTATTGTTGATGAACAGGAAAGCGCCCAGCTCAATGAACAGTATCGCCATAAGCCAGGTCCGACCAATATCCTCAGTTTCCCGGTTGACGTGCCGGAGGGCATTGAGCTGGATTTGCTGGGCGATCTGGTAATCTGCGCTCCGGTACTGGAAAAAGAAGCGAAGGAACAGCAAAAATTATTAATGCATCATTGGGCCCATATTGTTGTGCATGGCGTACTGCATTTGTTAGGCTATGACCATCTCGACGAGACGGAGGCGGAGCTTATGGAAAACAAAGAAATAGCAATTTTGAACAAGTTAAATATAAATAATCCCTATATAGAGGTGCAAGATAAATGAGTGATGAACAACCCCCAAGTAGACACTCCCCGCAGAGAAGCTGGGTCGATAAGATCAGCCATTTACTGACTGGGGAGCCGCAAGACCTTGAGGATCTACTTGAAATATTAAGAGAGGCGCGGGAAAAACGCTTATTGGATACGGACGCTTTGTCCATGATTGAAGGCGTTTTGCAGGTGTCTCAAATGCGGGTCAGGGATATTATGATTCCCCGCGTTCAAATGGTTGTCGTGCCCAAAGATGCCGAGTTGGAGACGATATTTCCGTTGGTTACGGAATTCGGGCACTCGCGCTACCCTGTCATTGACGGAGACCGGAGTAAAGTGGTTGGCGTCTTGCTAGCCAAAGACTTGCTGGCCCGTGTTTTAGAAAATAAAACCCTGAAAGTTCATGAAATAATGCGGCCTTCATGCGTTGTGCCGGAAAGCAAGCGCCTGAATGTACTGCTTAAAGAGTTGCGCACCAACGGTAACCATATGGCAATTGTTGTCGATGAGTACGGGCAGTCTGCAGGGCTGGTCACCATTGAAGATGTGTTAGAGCAAATCGTCGGCGAAATTGAAGACGAACACGACGAGCATGAAGACGAAGGCTATATTTTTCAGCGCAGCCCGAATGAATACATGATTAAAGCGCTGACGCCGATGGATGAGTTTGATGAATATTTTTCCACGCATCTGGCAACCGATGAATACGATACCATCGGCGGTTTTATTGTCAGCCAGCTTGAACATATGCCAAAAAAAGGCGAGAGCCTTGTTGTGGATACAATGAAATTTGAAGTGATTAGAGCGGATAGTCGACGCGTACACCTGCTCAAGCTGAAAATAATCGAGCAGCAGTAACCCTTTCTTTTTCAAGAGCGGTGTCAGGTTGAGTTTGAACTAATACAATTCATTCTACAGCAGGGCATCCCTTTGAATTGTTTCGTGCTTATTGTGATTTTCGTGGACGAACTTATTTTTCTAGGATCATCCATGCTCTATTATTCAGTTTAATCGTATTTGATATATTTAAACCTTGGATCGTCGGGCGTGCCCTCCAGCGCGCCGCCTTCTTTACCGGGCTGCCACATGATCACTTCTTCTATTTTACGGGCCAATTCAAAATCCTTGTTGGTGATACCTTTGGCCGCATGATTCATCAGTTTAACGATAACAAAGGCGTAAGAAACGGTAAGGTCAGGATGATGAAATGCCGCCTCAGCCAAGTGTCCTACGGTATTGACAACCATCAGTGTCGCTTTCCACCCGCTGGTTTTGTATTTGCGCCGAATCCAGCCGTTTTCCAGATACCAGTGCGGCAATTCTTCCTTTAAGCGCTGTTCGACATCGGCATCGGAATAAGTATCTTCATGTGTGCGTTCTCTCCAGCCCATAATGGCTCACCTCTTAAATGACGGAAAAGTTAAAAAAGTCCGGATAACTTCGCAAGCTTAGTGCCCCGGTTCCAGGAGCGCGGCTTCGCAGCCCTGCTGATAAAAAATAAATGACGGGGCAAATGGAACAATATCCAGTGTTAAGGTCGTTTCTTTTGTAAATAGTTTAACGGCATCCGCTACGCGGCTACGGAAATTATTAGACAATTGTTTAGTCAGTTTCTCTTGTGCTTCGTCTGCGCCCAGGGCAAAAGGATCTTCACCGAGATTGGTCGCATTAATGGCTTCTTGCAAGGCTTCCGTCGAAAAGTTTTGGATTTTGTTTTCGAAGTCACTGAATATTTTTGTTCCTTTTTCACGTTTTATCCGTTCTATATCGGCCGGGTCGGCATAAACGAGAAATATCCCTTTAGCGCCTTGGGAGTCATTTTTACATGCGCCGCCGTCCATGATTCTCATCAGGTTTAACGTCTTATCGTCTTTAATCAGGGTCAGAGGAGGATTCTGACCTGATATTTGCGATGAATCATCTGGTATTGCAGGTGGTTTAGGAGCCGTTGATATGGGTTTTGCATCCTGTTTAACCTCTTGAGTAGAACATGCCGTCAGTGCAATAAATGCGATACCGATTAAAATGTGTACGCTTGCTTTCATAAATTATGGTGTGTTGGTAAATGAGATTTAAACATTGTAATACTTAAAAAAGTCGTGAGGTGAAAAAATATGCTTGATGATCTAAGGAATACGCTATAAATCAATAACAAATGAAAGTGTTGATAATGTATAGCCCGGTCAGGCAATTGATAAGGGATGTCTGAATCATAGTTTTATTACAGTTGAATTAAAATTTCGCTTTACAAGCTTGCCATAAGTAATTAAAAAGTCACTTTTTTAAGACTAGATTAATTATGACTATGAAAGCATCTAAATCCGTATCCGATAAATCCGGTCCTGAAATTGGTGCCGACAAAAATAAAGATGAGGTTGATCTTGATATTGAAGGCTTCGATTTGGGTTTGAGTAATGAATATATAACGCTTCCTAACGAAAGCGAGCGGGCTGCAAAAAAAATGGCGGCGCGCAGAAAAATTGAACTGTACTGGGAGAAAAAGCGCTTGCAGGAACAGCTCGGTGATTTTTATGACGAGGATCTTGATTTCTAATTCGGCAATATAAACGGGGTAGGCGCCGTTTATTTATCTTATGGTAAAAAGACTGTTGAGCGGGTTTTGTGGTCGGGAGTTGGCTGTATAATCATGCTTGATCTATTATTCAATCCGGTTTGCAGGTTTTTCGGTTAAAATTGTCACCCGTTGGTGAGTTTTTCTTTTTGCAATCTGGATGTCATGACCATTTTTACTTCTGCAGCAGCAGTCAATTACTTTAAAAAAACGTGCTTGTTGGTTTTTCTTATTGGTTTTTTCGGCATCGCATCCGCCAAAGAACATCACTTTCTGGTTCTCAATTATCATGACATCGTCGGGGCGGAAGGGGCTAAACCCCCTTTTAACTCGATGGATGTCAGTGTCGATCACCTTGAAGAGCATCTGGCTTGGTTGAAAAAAAAAGGCTACAAGATAGTCAGCGTGCAGAATGTTCTTGATGCGGCTGCGGGCAAGGATGGGTTGCCCGATAAAGCAGCGCTGTTGACCTTTGATGACGGCTATCTGAGTTTTTACACCCGGGTCTTTCCGTTATTAAAAAAGCACCATTATCCGGCTACGGTCGCGTTGGTGGGAACCTGGATGGACGGTAACGTCACTGCTGACGAACCAGGCAAGCCATTGCTCAGTTGGGATCAGGTAAGGGAGTTGGTGCAGTCCGGCTTGGTAGAGGTAGCCTCGCATAGTTATGACCTGCATAAAGGCGTAATAGCCAATCCGCAAGCCAACACGCAGGCAGCGGCAGTTACCCGGCTGTATGACGACCCGATGCTGGTTTACGAAACGGATGAACAGTATCGCGAACGTATTCATGCAGCGATGTTGAAAAGCGCCGAGTTCATCTTCCAGCATGCCGGGGTCAGGCCCAGGGCGATGGTTTGGCCGTATGGTGAATATAATCAAATCACCGTCCAGGCGTCGCGTGAAGCCGGAATGCCGATGACGATGGGGTTGATGGACGGTTTTAATACGGTGGCGGATATAAGCGCCTTGCGCCGTTTGATTATGGTGGATAACCCCGATGTCAACCAATTTGCAGACATCGTTACAGGATTGCGCGCCGACAGGCCTTTGCGGGTGGCGCATCTGGATATGGATTATCTTTACGATAAAGACCCCGAGCAAACCGAGCATAATTTGGATATCGCGATTCAGCGCATCAAAGACATGCACATCAATACGGTATTTTTGCAGGCTTATGCCGATCCTGACGGCGATGGCAATGCCGATGCTTTATATTTCCCCAACCGGCATTTGCCGGTAAAGCAGGACTTGTTCAGCCGCGTTGCCTGGCAATTAAAAACCGTAGCCAGAGTCAAAGTTTATGCCTGGATGCCGATTATGGCCTATCAGGGCGACATCCCGGAATCTTGGTATGTTCAGGAATGGCGGGACGGCAAGGCGCAAAACGCCAGCCATATTTATACCCGGCTGTCGCCGTTTAATCCCGAAGCGCGTCAGTATGTGGCGGAAATTTACGAAGATTTGGCCAAGCATTGTAATTTCGACGGCATTCTGTTTCATGACGACGGCATTTTATCGGATTATGAAGATGTATCGCCGATAGCGTTGGCTTATGCGAAAGAGGCTTGGGGCTTGCCCGATCAATTCGAACAGCTGCATGCGACCGGCAAAATGCGCATGGCTTGGGCGCAATATAAAACCGAATTGATTAACCGATTTACCGATGAGCTGGCGAACCGGGTGCGCATCTATCGGCCGGGCATAAAGACTGCGCGCAATTTTTACGCTTTGCCTTTGTTAAAGCCTTACAGCGAAGAATGGTACGCCCAGTCGTTTAACTCCTTTTTAGCGCATTACGATTATGTTGCCATTGAAGCCATGCCGTTTATGGAAGAGGCGGAAAATCCCAAGCTGTGGCTCACGCAACTGGTAAAAGCGGCGGCTAAACACCCTGAAGGCCTTAAAAAGACCGTGTTCGAGCTGCAATCGGTCAACTGGAAAACCCAGCAGAAAATTCCGATGCCGGTATTTATCGGGCAACTGGAGTTGCTGAAAAAATTGGGCGTCAGTCACATCGGTTATTATCCTGATAATGTTTTTGAGGACCAGCCGCGCTTGGCGGATTTACAACAGCATTTTTCACTTCCTGTCCTGCCCTAACCATGAATTTTGTTTCAATCAACCTGTATAGGGTGAGCGCTGCCGCACACCCTGGAAAACCATGAACACTTCATTGCGGAACCTCAGCACAATGCTACAGAGTCAATGGCATCATTTTGCATCCGTATGGGGGCCGCTGGACGGCTCCATCGAAGGATTCATTTATTACTATCCTTTGTTTATGGCCTACATCTGGATGTTCGGCGCGATTATTTTCTATTTTCGTCATGAATGGCGGCAGCAGGGTAATGCCGAACACCTGCCCGAATTAACGGAGCATCCGCCGGTTTCCATTTTGATTCCCTGCTATAACGAAGCGGACAATATCCGTGAAACCGTGGAAATTCTGTTGCGGCAAAAATACCCGGCATTTGAAATTATCGCCGTTAATGACGGCAGTAAAGACGATACCCTGGCGATTTTGCAGGAGCTGGCCGAACAACACGATCAGCTGCGTGTGGTCAATTTGCATACCAACCAGGGCAAGGCCATGGGCTTGCGCACCGCCGCCTTGCTTGCCAACAGTGAAATCCTGATTTGCATAGACGGCGATGCGCTGCTGGCGCCCGAAGCCATCGCCTGGATGGTGCGGCATTTCCAAGATAATCCTAATGTCGGCGCGGTCACCGGCAATCCGCGCATTCGCAATCGCTCCACGCTGTTAGGCCGGATTCAGGTCGGCGAATTCTCAGCCATCGTCGGCATGATCAAACGGGCGCAACGGTCTTACGGGCAAGTATTCACCGTCTCCGGCGTTATTGCGGCATTCCGCAAATCCGCGTTGCACAATGTCGGTTACTGGAGCAACGATATGGTCACCGAGGATATAGACATCAGTTGGAAGTTACAGCTGGCAGGTTGGTCGATTTATTTCGAACCGAACGCCTTGTGCTGGGTGTTGATGCCGGAAACCCTGGAAGGATTATGGAAGCAACGGGTACGTTGGGCGCAGGGCGGAACCGAGGTGTTGCTGCGCTATTTTAGCGACCTGTTCCGCTGGTCGTCCCGCGGCATGTGGCTGTTATACGGCGAATGCCTGATCAGTATCGTCTGGGCGTTTTTGATACTGTTGCACATACTCTACACGCCGGTGGAATTTTTTACCGAATCGGCCAACGAATCGCTGCACGATCTTAGCCCCAGCTGGACCAGCATGCTGCTGAGCCTGACCTGTCTTATACAATTCGGCGTCAGCCTGTTCATAGACTCCCATTACGAATCCCGGACCGGCGGCGTCGCGCGCTATTATTACTGGATGGTCTGGTATCCTATCGTGTACTGGCTTATCAACGTCGGTACCACCATCGTAGGCTCGGTTCGGGCGGTAAAAAAGAAACGCGGCCAACGGGCGATTTGGGTCACCGTGGACAGAGGCTTGCGAGAGAAATGAAAGAGTACATTATTAACGCGCCGCAGCTGCAAAGCCTGCAAAAGCGGGCAGGGGCTTTATTTGTCTGGATCGTCTGTTGGGTGATGTGGATTTACTTGCTGATCCCTTTGGTCACCTTAAGCAGCTGGGTGCTGGGCGATAAAAAAATGATCAATGAAATGCGCTGGTTCGGCGGCTACAAAAGCCTGTTGGAACTCATGCAGATTTACTTCGCCACCTTGCTGGTCATGGTTGGGCTCTGGCTATGCTGGGTTTTTTACCGCACATTACGAACCAAGGCGGTACTTACGGCAGCTGATAAAATTGTTAACGATGCGGAGCTGTGTACGTTTTATCAGGTAAAAACTGATGAATTGCAACAATGCCGAGGCGCATCGATGATTACCGTTTATTTTGATGATCACGGGCATATAGTTCATCTCGATCCGCATATAAATCATTAGCTCTTCATAGACCCTGTAGCAAACAGCCAATCAACGCGCAATATTGAAAAGACTGATTGTGAGGTCATGACTTGCTGCAAATAAAACAGCCGTATCAAATCAATGGGGTTATAAAAGTTGGGTTGCCTGCTATTCGGCACCCAACTTTTAACTGAATGACGGTCTTATAGGAATGGGCTTCGTGCTTCGGCCCATCCTTATGGGTCTAGTTTAAATTTTTTGCACCAAAAACACCTTTTCCCGCTTTGGCTGAGATATGCTGGTATTTGGCGTAAGCGATGCCGGCAGAACTGCGCAACTCTGCTTCACTCGCCTGATTGGCAAAACCTCGAGCAACCGCTTCCAATACATAGGCTTCCGGAGCCATGAAGCTAAAAGTGGTTACCACAGGCTTTGAGCCGGCGGCAAGCAAATGTCCTGTGAAAAACTCCTCGCTCATGCAGGCCAGGACGACCGCTTGTTTATCGTGTCCGGCATGTTTTGGGAAGCGTTCTATAATCGGCTGGTTTTGTTCGTCCATCAAGCCATCATGGCCGATGAACACCACCATTTCGCGCTTTGTCGTATCGGGCGGATTGGCTGCTTGTTGCATAAAGTCAAGCATCGCCTGGTCAATCCGGCTGCCGCGGTATGCATCGGCGGTAACGGTGAGCTTGTCCTTCCAGGCAAATTCGCAGCGTTCTAAGATAGTGTCGCTAATATCTTTTTCGCACCCCAGGTTACGCCAACCATCCGCCTTGCTCAAAAAGGTTTTCACGCCGTAAGCCGCCCCCCAATAGAGATTGTTGTGCGGGTCATCGCCATTGCCGATTTTAGCAGGAACAGGCACGATGCCTTGAGATACGTTGTCGACCAGGGACACAATGACATTAATATGCGTGTTTGGCGTGATTGCAGCATAGGAAGACGGCAATACGGTAAAAAACAGCATACTGAATAAACAAATCGGACGTAGGATGGTAATCATGTGCAGGAGCTCCCCGGATGGCAACCAAATTTCATTTGAATAGGTTTTTGTTTCAGGACCATAAGATAATGGTATGGGCTTATCTTCTCTTTTCAACGGTATAGGGATGAGCAAAGTGGAAATATGTGACAACCACTCAACTAAAAAAAGAGGAATCCACCATGAATATTACGACAATTGGTTTAGACCTTGCAAAGAATGTTTTTCAGGTACACTGCGTGGATGCGAACGGAAAAGTCGCATTGCGTAAACAAACCCGCTCCGCCGAAGCAGAAGGTGGCGTATCTGGATATGGAGTTGTTTAAATTTAAGGTCGGAGATATGACCATGACGAATGTAAATACTGCAAAAATTATCGCTTGCTGCAATGCCGATGAAATTACCGGGTTTGTTGCCAATTTGACCAATAAGACTTCGGACGGCGTAACGGCCAAGCAATGGGCGAGGAAGTTTGTGCTCGCCGAGCTTAAAGGCGCAGAGCACCAGCCACCTCGAACGCACGGTCACGTCGTCGTGGTCGGCGATTTGGCGCACGGAAAATATCCGACGGCCTATTGGGGCAGCTTGGGCGGCGTGGGGAAACAGAACGAGACGCTTAATTGGGCTTGGGCTAAGGCTGATAGGGATCGAATAATGTATGGAACGGGGTTTTGGTGGTGATTGGGAAATAGTGTTACATGACTTTCTGCTTTGTCACAGTGCTGTAATAAAAACGTCATATTTCGGTCAAAGCATTGGCGCTGATAGTCGGCGTATTACGTCGCCGTCCTGTGAATAAAAGCATCAAAATTCCCAGCGGTAAGCAATTAAAGCCTCCGCTGTTTCCTTGATTAAAAAATAAAAGAAAGCCTTAAGCTGCGGCCTCTTCAATAGTCTGCTATGTAGGCTTCTGATACAGCTGAATGCTTCGATTTAAGCGCAGATCAGGAATAAATGGGATGGCAAGATTGAGGCTGCAAGCAATTTTGTAAGTCAAAATTGGTATTTTCCTGCTCGTCACATTCCTGTAATAAATATGTCATATTCTGGTTAAAATACCTAAGCGAACAGTCAGAATACACATGTCGATACTGCATAATGAACTCACCAAAATTCTCAACGGCAAGCAATTAACGCCGCATTTTCAGCCTATTGTTTCTTTGTCTCAAAAGAAAATAATGGGTTACGAGGCTTTAATCCGCGGCCCCTCCGATAGTCCGTTACACAGTCCGTTTAATTTGTTCGATACCGCTGAGCGTTTTGATTTAAGCACAAAACTCGAATACATCTGCCGGGAGCTGACTATAAAACGCTACGCCGGTTTGAATATCAAAGAGAAGCTGTTTATCAACGTGAGTCCTTCCGTTCTGCTGCAACCGGACTTCAAAAAAGGAGAAACGCTTAAACTTCTTGATCAATTTGGCGTCGATCCGCGGTTTGTGGTTATTGAATTGACAGAACATCAGCCGACTGATGATTTTCAATTAATGCGTGAAGCGGTCACCCACTATAGGAAAATGGGCTTTGAAATAGCAATTGATGATCTGGGCGCAGGCTATTCGGGATTAAGGCTCTGGTCTGAATTACAGCCCGAATATGTAAAAATAGACATGCATTTTATTCAAGGGATCAATAATGACCCGGTTAAACTCAATTTTGTCCGGTCCATTCAGAATATTGCCAGCTCGCTCAATTGTAACGTTATAGCTGAAGGCATTGAAACGGAAGAAGAATATAAAGTCGTGGAACAACTCGGCATTACTCATGCCCAGGGCTATTATTTTGCCAGGCCCACGGCGATTCCTTTGGAAAAAGTTGACGAATCGTTATTTATTGTCAGCACCCAGCACAATCAGTTTAACGCTACCAAAGCCGCTCATCTGGCTCAATTTATAATGCCGGTTTCAGCAGAAACCGCAATCAGTGAAGTCATGAGCCTGTTTCATAGCGACAGCGACTTGACCATTCTGCCGCTGGTTGACGACAATGTGGCGTCAGGCATTATTTTCCGCGACCACTTTCTATTCAAGCTGTTTTCCAGTCGTTATGGCATAGAATTGTATGGCAAAAAACCCATAAAAACGTTCATAGAAAAAACGCCGTTAAGTTTTGATCAAAACACGCCCATTGAATTAGTCAGTAAACAGCTGACTTCGACAATGCGCAACGATCAGGCTTTTATTATTAGTGATAGCGGGAAATATACAGGCATAGGAACGATACTGAAATTGCTTGAAGAAATCACCCGTCAGCAAATTCACAATGCCAAACATGCCAATCCGCTTACTCTATTGCCGGGTAGCGTACCGATCAATGAACAGATCGACCAATTACTGGCTGCCAAAATTCCTTTCAGTTTCGGTTATTTCGATCTTGATCACTTCAAGCCTTTTAATGACGTTTACGGCTACAGTGCAGGCGATAATATTATTAAAGCAGTTGCCGACACGCTGACGCAATATATCCCTGCCGAAAGCGGCCGGGTCGGTCACATCGGCGGAGATGATTTTATAGTTATTTTTACAGGGCATGACTGGCTAAAGCGCTGCGAAAACATTCTTGAATCATTTCAAAACACTGTTCCGGCCTATTACACGGATGAAGATATAAAAACAGGCGGTATTCATACCGAAAACAGGGCGGGAGAAAAATGTTTTTTCCCGTTGATAAGCCTGTCGGTAGGCTTGGTGGATTCGGTTTCAACCAGACAGTGCCAATCGCATGTCGATATAGCCGATATGGCCTCCGAAGCGAAAAAACAGGCTAAAAAAATTGAAGGCAACAGTTATTTTATTAATCATCGAATAGCCGCAAAAACTCAGGAAAACCTTCAGCCCTTTGCGCACAACCCGGCCGTAAAGCTGCACGCCGTTAGTTAACCCTCGAAAACTGATACTTCAATTCCCATGCAAAAGCGTGGGAGCGAAGCAATAGCATCTAAAAAAGGATCTTAAAATGTTTGGTCATATAAGTTTTAAAGTTCGCATACTGCTCGGTTTTCTTGCCGTCATAAGTTTGATGATAGGCATTGTTGCTGTAGGTTTGTTTAATTTCTCGCAGACGCAGCGTGACGTGGCGAGAGTCGATGATACTTTTCTACCCAATGCGCTGTTAGCGGAGCGTATGGCGATTTATACCGTACAGGTACAACAACTCTTCACGCAAGTTTCAATCAATCAGGACCCGGATGGATACCAGGATGCGGAGAGGGTGGCCGAAGATTTTAAGCAGGGTATCGCTCAGTTTCGTGAACGTTTGGCCGCAGAAACCCCTGCAAAAACAACAGAATCGGCGGCTGATAAAAGCGGCCATGCTACAACATTGAATAACGTCACTTCGACCGAAGTAAAAATGAAAGAATTGGCGGCTCTTGAGACCGCCTTCGACTGGTATTACAGCGAAGGCAAGCGCATGACCACGGTTTATGCTGCCGAGGGAGTCGAAGCCGGCAATCCGGTCATGAAAGACTTCAATAAACTGGCGAAAAACTTGCGAACACAACTGAACAGAATTAAGAATCAGGGGGTGAACGATGCAAAAAATAACGCCCATGCAATCACTGAATCAACCAAGCATGCATCCAAGATTATGTTAGTCATATCTTTGACCGGTATCGGTCTGGGGCTGGGCATTGCCCTCTACTTAACATATTATCTAGGCAAGCAATTGGGCATAGACCCTTACTTCGCAAAAGGGATTGCTATGGAAATTGCCGGCGGCAACTTAACTCAGGATATTCCGCTTAACCAGAAGGACCGCAGCAGTCTGTTATATGCGATGAAACACATGCAGCAACAACTGTTGGACCGCATGACGTCAGAACGCAAAGCGGCAGACGAAACCTTGCGCGTCAAGATTGCGCTGGACAACGTCAGCACCGGCGTAATGATTGCCGATAACGAACGCAACATCATTTATGCCAATAAATCGGTGATTGAGATTCTCCGCAAATCCGAAGCGGAAAGTGGGCGGCAATTGCCAAAATTCTCTATCGATACTCTTGTTGGCGCCAATATGGATGATTTTCACAAAAGCCCTTCGGATCAGGCAAAAATGCTCAGTTCCTTAACCGGCACCTATGAGGCCGGGATGGTGATGGGAAGTCGTTCGATGCAGGTGATCGCCAACCCGGTCATCAACGAGCAAGGCCAACGATTGGGTACGGTGGCTGAATGGCACGACCGCACCGACGAGGTAATGGCGGAGAATGAAGTCGCCGCGATTGTCGGTGCCGCAGCTATGGGAGATTTCAGTATGCGTTTCGACCTGGAAGGCAAGGAAGGCTTCTTCCGTCATCTGGGTGAAGACATTAACCGGCTTATGCATACCAGCGAAACCGGACTCAATGAAGTCGCGCGCGTACTCAATGCATTGTCCCGTGGCGACTTGACCGAAACTATCACCAGCGACTATTCCGGTACTTTCGGGCGACTCAAGGACGACGCTAATGCTACGGTAGAAAAACTTAAAGATATTATCAGTCAAATCAAGGATGCAGCCGACGGCATTGACACCGGTACTAAAGAAATCGCTTCAGGCAATAATGATTTGTCGCACCGCACCGAACAGCAGGCCGCCAGTCTGGAACAAACCGCCGCCAGCATGGAAGAGTTGACTTCCGCCGTGCGGCATAATGCCCAAAACGCCCAGCATGCCAACCGGCTTGCCATTGACGCATCCGACATAGCGGGAAAAGGCGTTGAAGTGGTTGGCCGAGTCGTTATGACAATGAATGACATTAATGAATCATCACGCAAAATCGGGGACATTATCTCGGTGATTGACGACATCGCGTTCCAGACCAACATATTGGCTCTCAATGCTGCAGTAGAAGCGGCTCGTGCTGGAGAACAAGGCCGGGGTTTCGCCGTCGTGGCCATAGAAGTGCGCAATCTTGCGCAACGCGCTGCTACGGCTGCCGGAGAAATTAAAGACCTGATTAATGATTCGGTAGATAAAGTTTCAGGCGGCAGTAAGCTGGTCACCCAGGCGGGGTTAACCATGGAAGAAATTGTTGCATCCATCCACGGTGTCACAGACATGATGGCTGAAATCACTGCCGCCTCTGCTGAACAAGGTTCCGGCATCGAACAGGTCAACCAGGCTATTGCCCAAATGGACGACGTAACCCAGCAAAATGCCGCTTTGGTGGAGCAAGCCGCAGCGGCGGCGGAATCGCTTGAAGAACAGGCGCAAAACCTGGTGGTCACAGTGAGCAGTTTTAAAGTGGATGACAACTCAGGCAGTTCTTTCCAGCTTATCCCTTGTTCGGCAACGCCCGTAACCAGGCATAAAACGCCATTGGCAACCGCTGATGCCGGCGGTTGGGAAGAGTTTTAAAAGCCGTAAATTCAGGGTTTCGACTATTAGACCAGTTCAGCCTAGCATAATGTGATCTTATCAAAACTGATGTTACGCAGGCTGAATAGGAAAGCCAGATCCGCGTAAGGTGCGAATGGGGAGCAGCGCTTGAACTTATGTGCCGAATAGTTGGGCCACCTTAGCCGGGGCTCGCCCATTTATCTGCGACTATACTTGTTCGCGCTTTCATGACAGTGCGTAGCATGGTTATCGATTTGGTTGCCCCAAATAAACACGACCGATAATCCCGTCCCGCAAAAATGTATTAACGAAACGTCACCGAGCCTTCCTCAATGGTAATAGAAAATTAATAATGAAGAGTCTTGTTGGTGCATGTTATCGAGTGTATGCACAAAAATGAATTGCTCGTATGAGACGAATGTAAGTAATCAAACAAGCTGTAATAAATGGTATGTTGTGTAACTTATTGTAATTATTTGGTAAATATTCTAATGTTTTTTGTTGGTTACATTGGCACAATATTCGCTTTAAATATTACATGGGTTCCTGAAAGTTGAATCGCGGCAGTATGGATTTAACAGATTATGGATGTAGTTCGGCCCGAACCGGTTACTTTTAGAAACGCCCTATGTTGTCATGAAACCTTAAACAAACATTCATTCCCTTGTTATATAGATAAGTTTTAATCATTTTTTTGCAAACCAAAAACAGCCTAAACGGAAAATATACGTTTTCTATATGGTTTCTCCAGGAGAATAAAAATGAATCTACTTGCTTTTATCCAAAAAGAGCTTCATGCAGCATGGTATGAAGCTACATATCCGCTATTTCCGGTCGATGCTGTGAATGACTGTTTTTATACGGAATTGTCTAACTACTACGACTCATGCAAAGGAAAAGTCATCGATACCAATAGCGGCGAGTCGCTATTTCCACCAACAACCGGAGTAAATGAAGGCCATTTACACATGACTAAAGCACAGCGCCAAAATCGATCTGAAGCATCAGCTCCGGCGGATTTCCTGGTAAGGAACTGGAAACCGGTTTAAAGCTATAAAAATCCGGATTCCATATTGAAGCGGAGTTTTGGCTCCAGGCGAATATCAAGCTTTGGCAAGGCTATTGGCAGGTGTCTTGTTAAAATGTTTGTTTTTATCGGGGGTAGCTTGAGCGTCCCGGGAGACGGTTAGGATGAGGGGGATCAAATAAAGCTTTTTTCCTTAACTTAATGGCAGTGACTCGCTATATGGGAGCGAAGGCCTCTTCGACAAGGCACTCCTGGGCGTAGCCGAAGCCTGTCATAAGCTTTGTCGAATTGGGCGAACGGGATTTTTGAATGCTCAACTGCGGCTTTTAGGTGGTTTCCTTATTTCCCATAATTCTGCGCCAGATAATCGATGATGATTTGTTTGTCGGCATCATTGATCGGCGCACCCATAATATTGATCATCTTGCCGACTGTTTTTTCCCAGCCGGCCCGATCCAGAATCGTAGAGTGTACGGTGATATAGTCCAGGCTGTGACACATTGCGCACTGCGCGGCGACTTGGTTTTTGCCCGGCCTCTCTTTCAGGAATATCCGGCTTTCCCCGGCTGTTGCCGTGGCTGCTAAAAGCGATAACAACAAAATCAGCATTCGCATCATGTTCTCCTCAAGCCAGCCGGATGGTGATTTTCTGCACGGCGTTATGGTGGTAGCCGGAAGGATTCGGGATCGGCTCCGGCGGTTGACTGGCTCCGGAATGGCTGGTCGCTCGCGCCATAATCCGGTATGTTCCTGGACGTTTAGGTTCAAAGACCGAGTGCCATTGACGCCAGGAAAAGCGTCCGTAATCCTGTTTCAGTGCGGCCTGATGCCAATTGCTGCCGCCATCGGTTGAAACTTCCACGCGTGCGATGCCGTTGCCGCCGTCCCAAGCCACGCCCTTGATTTCGATAGTCTTGGCGTTAGGCAAGGTCTGTCCGTCTTCCAGATTGGTGATCAATGAATTGACCACTATGTCCGTGATCGGCATAGCCGTCTCGGTTTCCTGCGAGCTGAATTGCCCGCTGGGGAAGCGATCCTTGGGTATTCGGTAAGCGGCCTTCATCCAAAAGCCGTCGAAGGGTTTGGATATGACATTAAGCGCCGTCAGATGCTTGATCCAATAGGTGGCTGTCCAGCCGGGAATGATCAGGCGGGCAGGGAAGCCGTTCCAGTGAGGCAAGGGTTCGCCGTTCATCTCGAAGGCGATCAGGGTATTCTCATCCAGCGCTTTCGCCAGCGGCAGGCTTTTAACAAAGTTCGGCGTTGTCGGCAGCACGCCGGCATCGGCGCCGGCCAAGCTCACTTCCAGCGCGGATTTGTCGATTCCGGCCCCCGCGAGCACATCTTTCAGGCGAACGCCGCGCCAGAGCGCATTGCCCATCGCGCCGGAACCCCACTGTAATCCGGGAACAGGCGGTTCAAACGCCCCACGGCGGTTACCGGAGCATAGACACAGGGCGGCGATTTCGACTGGTTCGAAATCCTTGCGCAATTGGTCAAGGCTGAGTTCCAACGGTGTGCGAACGGCATCGCCACCTATGCGCAGCCGCCATTCGCCGATTTTTACCTCGGGAATGACGGCGTTATGGTAACGCACGAAGAAGCGGTTGTTGGGGGTAAACGGCGCATCGAAATAATTGATCGGTGTTTCGAAATTGGGAGGACGGTAAGTTTGTTTGATCAGCGCCTCTTTGCCGGGGTGGGCGTCCAGGATCGTTGCTTCCTCTGCACCCGTAGCCGCCGCCAGGCCCGATCGTTGCAACAAAGCTAAGCCTCCTAGCGCTGCCAGGCTGCCTGCGGACTTCTTGATAAAGTGCCTTCTGTCGACCATAAAATATCTCCCCGGTTGAGTGCGCAGCTATGCGCGAACGATCAAAATTACGGAAAATCAATATCGGCTTAGTGTAACGTAATCCGGCAATTAGGTTATCGCTAAGCGAACCTTATTGCTGTATTGTTTGATTCGTTGGCGGCAATCAGCGGTTGGACAGTGATAGTGGTTAATTTAGAAGGCTGGCGCTGTAGAAAATCAATTAGGACGTACCGGAATACTTTTTCCGTCTTGAAGCCGGTGTCCTGGTTACCGTATATTGCAAATATCTTTTTCTTGAATTGGCTGCAAATTGCTGGAGTTTACGATGGCGACAACTAACGTTTTATCAAAGCGCTTCCCTTGTTATCACACCAAGAAAAGCTTGGCCGGATTGGCGGGACTTTTAAGTCTATTGTTCCTGCTGAGCGGCTGTCAGGCCGTATTAACCCCCGAACAGGTTACCACGGCATTTTGGGAAGCGATGGCTGAAGGCAATCTCGACTCCGCCAGAAAATACGCTACCCAGGAGACTCAATATCTTGTGACTAAACAGCAAAATATGGAAGATGCGACGGTAAAGACCGGGGCGATTTTAATCGACGGTTCCAATGCGACTGTAGCAACGGTCATGACCTTAAAAAAACCTGGTAACAACAATGACTTATCGTTTAATACCGTTTTATTAAAAGAAAACGATCTATGGAAAGTCGATTATCAGCGGACGCTGAATAATCTTACAAACCTGCCTTTCGGGGATATTTTTAAAAGCCTGCAGGCCATAGGCGAAACCATTAACAAGGCGCTGGGACAGCAAGTCCCTTTGTTTGAGAAACAAATCAAATCCTTCAGTGAAGAATTAATACGGCAATTGGACGAATTCCGCCGTCAGCTGGAAAAAGCGGCACCGCCTGAGAAACAGAAGCCTAATTCCGGTAGCATATAACCGTTTAACTCCGGGTTCAGCCGAGTGTTATATCGCCAAGCTAACCGGGCGCGGCCTGCCAAAGTGTAAAATGACTCAATGGGTTCGCATTTCTAACGAGACTTTTAATGTTTTATCAACGGGGTGTTTTTATGAGATCTAAAACTATAAAGTTATTTCCGCTCATAGCGTTTATTTTCATCGCCACCGGCTGCATGTTTGGAAAGCCGGACTATCTGAAAATGATAACCGCGACTGAATTAAACCGAATCATGCAAAACGAGGATATATTCCTGGTTGACGTACACACGCCTGAACAACAGCATATAAAAGGCACGGACCTTTTTATACCCTACAACGAAATCGAGAAATACCAAGACAGACTTCCGAAAGATAAAAACACAGCTATTTATCTGTATTGCGAGGGTGGGCCTATGGGAAATGCGGCAGCAAAGTCTCTGCATGAATTAGGTTACTCTAACTTATTCAATCTTGAGGGCGGAGCAAAGGCTTGGCGTAAGGCCGGTCTTGAATTTGAATAAGCGGATGAGTTGTACTGGTTCGGCTTGATATGATGTGGCGTCTTAAAAATGTAATCTCAGGCAAACCTTATATAGTCAATCCTCATATTTTTGAATGGCTGTCTACCAATTAAAGGTAGGCATACATTCATTGTTGATTTTTGATGGTCTTAGCGCACAAAGATAGGACCCACCCTGATACTGTTAATCATTAGGCCGGCGGTTCGATCACGTCCGGGGGAGCCAAAAATTAAAATTACGGAAATCGAATTAAGGAATGGTAGTCAGCAAAGCTTTCATGAGCGCTATGTGTTTAACCACAGGGTGTGGCGGTCAGTTTTTTTTGCGGTTGTATTGGTGAGCGGGTGCGCCACGCTGCAACCGCATCATCATGCGGAGCAACTCGCGCAGAGCGCAGACTTGCAAAAATCGACCATCAGCGCAGGCGGTTTTGTGTTAACTGCTTATTCGCGTATAGGCAACCTGGATCAGCCTGTTAATATCTATATTGAAGGCGATGGCCTGGCGTGGCTTTCGCGTTATCAACTGTCAGCCGACCCTACGCCGCGTGAAGCCACGGGCTTGGCACTCGCAGCGCTCGATCCGGCAAAAAACGTGGTGTATCTCGCCAGACCTTGTCAGTTTAATGATTTTGACCTAATCCCTTGCGACAGCGCCTACTGGTCAAACAAACGCTTTTCGCAAGAGGTGATAGATGCGATGAACCAAGAAGTAAGTTCGCTTATTCGAAAAATGCATGATCAGAAAATTAATTTAATAGGTTATTCAGGTGGCGCGGCAGTGGCAGCCTTGTTAGCGGCACGCCGCAATGACGTGGTCAGCCTGAGAACGGTGGCAGGTAATTTGGATCACAACTTTGTTAATCAATACCATGAAGTAGACGCCATGCCGGAATCGCTCAATGCGATTGATATTGCAGAAAAAATCAAGGCGCTGCCACAACTGCACTTTGTGGGAATTAATGATAAAGTGATACCGAAACAGGTGGCTTTGCGCTTTATTGCACGCCTTCAACCGCAATCAAGCTCGGCACCTTGTGCCGGTTTAATTATGGTTGAAGCCGGCCATCAAGATCACTGGGCTCAGCAATGGCCGCAGCTGCTGCGCCAACCTTTACCCTGCTAAATATTGGCAAACTGCTGAAAATGAACCACTCCAGCGAAGGCGGGTGTTCTTCATTATAAAATGCAGAAATCCCTATCGGTTAAGGCGTTGGATAGCGCATTATCTATAACTGCTACGACTGAGTGGAACACCGAAGCGGAATAAGGGCTAGACTCAATACTGCAACGCTTCAACCCACGCATCAGTGATGTTAGTTACCGGGGGAAATGATATGGATGACCATTGTGTTAATAGCCGTGGCTTAACGAAATTAGTAGCGGTTATTGCCGCAGCCATCGTCATCGGGGCTGCTTGCTTTCCCGTATTGGCGGACGGCTCTTCTTTTGCCCCCGTCTGGAAAGACCTGGGGCCTGGGCAGATCCGGGCGAACGCCGTTAACAACTGGGTGAATGTGGAGGGAATGACCAGCACCAACAATCCCACGACCGGGGCCATTACGAAGGTATTGGTGGATCCTTTGAACAGTAATATTATCTATGCAGGGGCCGTCAATGGCGGCATCTGGAAGACCACGGACAGCGGTCAGAACTGGAGCCCCTTGACGGACCGGCAGTCGTCGCTATCCATCGGGGCCATGAATTTTGACAGCCTCGATACGAAAAACCAGACCATCATTGCCGGGACTGGCCGGCAGAGCGCCTTCGGATTCTCCAGCGGCCCGCTCACGGGGATACAGTATTCCACCAACGGCGGTACTACCTGGACCGAATTGGGACGTGATGCGCTTTTAAACAAGGACATTACCGGCGTCGCCGCCCGGGGGGCTGTCATGATGGCTGCCGTCCGCGACATTGATAATCCCATAAATACGGTTGGCTTGTACCGTAGCGCCGACGGCGGCGCGACTTTCAGCAATGCCGTGACGGGGCTGCCAACCGGCAATATCCAGTCGCTGACGGCCGATCCCTCGAACGCTTCGCGGTTTTATCTCTCAGTTGTCAATGGCAACGACAGTCAGACCGGAATCTACAAGAGCGACGACTCGGGGGCGAGCTGGACGCTGGTTAAGGCTGTAACCGGCTTGTCCACATCAAGATCCGACGGACGGATTTTGCTGTCCGCAGGCGCAAACGGCGTATTGGCGGCCCAGGTTCAGCAAGGGACAACCCGCCTGGACATCCTGCGCACCTCCGATCTTGGGGCGAGCTGGACGGATATGGGAAAGCCCGCCACTGCCGATTTCACGGGGCTTTTCCCCGGAGGGCAAACTGCCCCCCACGGGGCCATCCTGGTGGACCCGAACAACCCCAACGTTGTCTATGCCGCCGGGGACAGACAGTTCAGCAATAATGACCTAAACACCCCGAACGCAATAGGGGCGAAACAGTGGTCTGGTCCGGTCTTCCGGGGGGATTATAATCCGGCCACCGGTAACACCACCTGGACCTGGATCACCAATAGCAATACCTTGAGCGGCTCCGCCCCCCACGCCGACGCCAGGACTTTCGCCGTGGACGCCAATGGCAGACTAATCCTCGGCGGAGACGGAGGGTTGTACGCTCTCGCCACACCTACAATTGTAAAAGCCAGTGACTGGATCCCCGTCATGGATAACCTCAGGACTACGGAGATGACCCAGTCTTTCTGGAATTCCATCACCCACACCGTGTCCGCTGCCGCTCAGGACGTGGGGCCCTTTTATCAGTTTCCCGGCCAGCAAGGGAGCTACAATTGGTCTTCCACGCAGAGCGGAGACGGCGGTCCCAGCCCTGTTAATGCCGTGACCTTCAAGTCAGAGCAGAAGTCCGTTGTTTACGCCAGTTCCCAATATCTCGGCGGTTTCAGCCGCTTTGAAGTCGGCAAAGCGGACGACCCGCAAAAAGCCGCTACGACCCTGACTGCACTGCATGCCACGCTGAACGGCGTCGACATTTCCGGAGAGACGAAGCCCTATATGCCCTTTCTTCCTTTGATCGCCTTGAATCGGGAAGATCCCCGCAAGATGGCTATCGGCGGCAACCAACTTTTCATCGGGACGGATGACCTGACTGTCGATAATTCCCCGAACGGCTATTCCTTTCCAGTGACCTCCATACTTACGCCGGCTAACGAAATCACCTCCCTTGCCTACGGCGCCATAAATAAGGCAGGAGCCTTGCTTGCCGGCGCGGGCAGCAGCCTTTATTACTCCTCCGATGCCGGCACCGTCGCCATGGACAAACTCAACTATACCGGCGGAAATGTTCGGAACGCGATCTTCGACGAACGGGTTGGGACTCGGTTTTATGTTGCCGACGGCTCGAATGTCTGGCGTTCCACCGATACGGGAAGTAATTTCGAAGCGATCAACGGTGACCTTCCCGCAAGTTTCGCGTATCGCCGGGGGCTTGCCTTTGCCGCCAACAACGGCGTGAACGCCCTCTTTGTCGGCGGGGTCAGCAGTATAGCCAATGGCAGCGGCGTCTATGTGTCCCGGTTCACATCCGACCCGAACATCGATGCAGCCGCACCTTCCTGGTCGTCTTTCGGCGGCAATATGGCCAATGCCCCTGTCTATGGCCTCAGTTACGATGCCACGGACGATGTCCTTCTCGTCAATCTGCTGGGGCGAGGGGCGTGGGTCGTCTATGACATGACGAGTTATTTCCCGGAAGCCACCAACCTGGTTTTCGGGAAGGCGGACAACGACAGCGCTCCCGACGGCTCCCTTCTGACCGATGGAACACCGGTGGGCGGCGGCGCTTCCTTCAGCCGCGCCCTGACCAAGATGGGTGCCGGGACTCTTACACTTGCCAACGCAGCTTCTTATACCGGCGGCACAATGATCAACGCGGGTACAGTGCGTGTCGGCAATGGCAGCGCTCTCGGCACAGGAGCCGTTACTAACAACGCCACGCTCGACATCGGCTCAACGACTCTAAATATTGGCGGCGCGTATACTCAGGGCGCAGGCGCCGACTCAACGCTCATGGTCGCTGTGAATGGCGGTTCCAGCGGTTCAATAGTTGCAACAGGAATAGCGACTGTCCACGCCGATAACAGCCTCGTGCTCAATGTCTCGAATTATGTACCTAACAAAACAACTTATACGATTATAAACGGCGCGGCCGGAGGCGCTATAGCCGCCCCTGTCATTACCCTGACAGGAAACAATAAAGCGACATTCAGCCCGACGGTCACCGGCGATGAGCTGATATTGACCTCCAGCCGCGACGCAAACGGCTTCGCCAGTAACGCTAAGGCAGGAGAGTCCAATGCGATGGCCGTCGGCACCGTACTGGACAATATCACCAACCCATCGACCGATATGTCGAATGTATTGAATACGATGGAAGGCTTAAGCAAAGCGCAAGTGGCTTCAACGCTTGATACGATGGTTCCTGAGGTCGATGCCGGCGTTACCAATACGACCGCGAGCGCTCTCAATAATTTCGTCGGCGTCTCGATGGATAGAGTGGAGAACGTCCTGACGACAGCAAAGGCGGCAGGTTCAGCGGCCTCAGGCGTCTCCAGCGGTGAAGCGGGTAAGGTGGACGGCCTCTGGGCCAAGGGCTACGGCAGTTATTTAGCTCAAGACATGCGTAGCGGTATCGCCGGATATAACGCGTGGAATGCAGGCACCGCGTTAGGCGTCGATCATCTCTTCGCGGATACTGCGACCCTCGGCGTAAGCGGCGGCTACGCTTACGGCAAGGTCAATTCGGATGTTAATAACGCCAATACCATTATCAATAGCGCCCAGACCACGCTCTATGGCGGTTACCAAGACAAGAACCGTCCTTTCTTCATCGATACGGCGGCTTCCTTTGCCTATAACTGGTATAACGGCCGGCGCGATATCAATGTCGGCGGCGGCCTATTAAGGACGGCGAACGCCGTTTATGGCGGGCAGCAATATGGCGCGTACTTGGGCGGCGGTTACCGGTTCAATTTAACCGACGCTATCGAATTTACGCCGCTTTTGTCGCTTCAATATAATAACCTCCGCATAAACAATTATGCCGAAACCGGGGCCGGAGCGTTAAATCTGAATGTCGGCAGCCAGAACTACAACCAGCTTCAGTCCGGCCTGGGCGCACGGGTAGCCACTACCATGAATTTGAAATGGGGCAAACTGACGCCGGAGGCTCATGGAAAATGGTTCTATGACTTCATCGGCGACCCCTTCGCGCTCACGTCTACCTTTAACGGCGGCGGCGCGGCCTTTGGCTCCAATGGCGCCAAGCCCGCGGTTAACAGCTTCAATGTCGGCGGTGAGCTGAAACTGGACTTAAAGAATGAAATTTCGATCATAGGCAAGGTCGATACGCAGATTAAGGAAGGATTCTCCGGCGTCTACGGCTCGTTTACAGTAAGGCTTTGAAGAAAGCCTATAGAGGCTGATGTGCCGTGTCAGAATGCTAATACAGAAAGCATCTGTCTGGATGAAGCGACATGGACTCAGGGCTGCGGAGGCATGATATTCCTGCATCGTGATCGAACAAATTCGGTCGCTACGTTATGGCTTGACTGTGCCTAACAGCAAGCGCACCATCTAATAAAAATGTTGTCTACTTCAGGAGATGCTATGTTCACACAAAAAGCGGTTTCTATGCCAAGCTTAGTCTCGCTAGTAGCGGTTTTGGTTCTTTTGCCCGGCTGTTTCAACGGCAAGGTGCAAACCGCCGCCGACTCGGAACAGCCTTACCAGCATGAGGAAACTCGCGAGCTCGTTGCTTTGGTGACAGACGCGGCAGAGCTGGTCCGCAGCAACGGAGAAGAGGCGTTTAATGATTTCCGTGTCTCCGGCAGCCGCTGGCGCCGGAACGAGAGCTATATCTTTGTGCTGGATCCCGAAGGGGACATGCCGGTTCATCCCGATCCGGCGCTGGAAGGCAAGAACCAGTTGGGCCTGAAGGACGTCAACGGGAAACCCATCATCCGGGGACTCATCGATGCCGCAATGGCGGTTCCCGGCAAACCGGAAGGCTGGTA
>JALNYY010000203.1 GCA_023229605.1 Methylobacter sp. | reverse complement strand
CAAATCGTTACCACCTAACTCAAGCCGAACTCGACGAGCTGGAATATGAGCATCGCCATACCAGCGACAAGCGCTATGCGGATCGACTCAAAGCCGTGTATTTGCTAGGTAGTGGCTGGCAAGTCAGCCAAGTCGCCCAGGCCCTGATGATTGATCGGGAAAGTGTGCGAAACCATCACAAGCGCTATCGCAAAGGGGGGCTGATGGCCTTGCTTCGCCATGATGCTGGTGGTAGCGAAGCGGCTTTGAACAGCGAACAACGCCAACAACTGGCCGAGTATCTGCAAAGCCATCTATGCCTGACCGCCAAGCAAGTCGCGCATTATGTCCAACAAACTTGGCAGGTTAGCTATAGTGAAAGCGGCATCACCCAACTGCTGCATCGCTTGGGGTTCGTCTACAAAAAGCCCAAACTGATTCCCGGCAAGGCCGATGCCGAGCGGCAGCGGGCCTTCATTGAAGAGTACCGCAAACTCCAGTCAACGAAAGAGCCGGAAGACCGGATTTACTTCATGGATGCCACGCATCCGCATCATAATCCGATTGCCGGCTACGGCTGGATCAAACGCGGACAATCCCACGAAATTCGCAGCAACACCGGTCGACAACGGCTCAACATCAATGGTGTCATCGATTGCAGCGATCTCAGTGCTATTGTCCGCTATGACGACACCATCAACGCCCAATCGACCATCAAGCTGTTTCAACAGATCGAACTACAAAATCCAGATGCCGCGCGGATTCATATCATTTGCGACAACGCCCGTTATTACCATGCTCAGCTGGTGAAGGACTATCTGGCGCATTCCAAAATCGAACTGATGTTTCTGCCAGCCTACGCGCCTAATCTCAACTTGATCGAGCGTTTTTGGAAATTCTTCAAGAAAACTGTGCTGTATGGGCGCTATTACGAAACCTTTGGCCAATTTAAAACGGCCTGCGATCAGTTCTTTGCCGGTTTGGATCAATATCACGCCTCGTTGCGTTCACTATTGACCGATCGTTTTCAGGTCATCGGGCAGGGGTGAGCGCCGAAATTTGGGGTGCGGTGGGTATAATTAGAACTAATTCTAATTCATTTAAGCGGTTAAACTTTTATTCAAATTCTTATCATAAATGTCTGCCATAGTGTCGATATTTAAACTAACCCTACAATTTACTAAGGGTTGTTTTGCACCGAAAAGTTGATTGCAACGGTTTTTTTAAACCCCTTTAAATCCGCGCCGTTATTAGACAGAGGTTATACGACCCCACTTCCCATCAGGATTCATTGTCTTTTTTATTATGGCATCAAAATTGCTTTTTTTATTTCGTTGCTTTAGCTATCGTGCAGCTCAGCAGCACATTTTATTTACTGTAATTGGAGTTATCATGAAAACTCGTTCTACTCTAACGGCTGCGCTTGTCAGTGCGGCTTTACTAATATCGGCCCCGTTAACGGTCGACGCGCAAGAGAAAGTCATCAAACCCGTCATCGTGGAGGAAATTATAGTGCCGATTGTTGTGAAGACCTCTGAAGTAACGACATATCTTAATGGTGGTGTCGGTAAGAGTGAGCAGGCCGCAATGCACCGTATCGAGAAGGAGTTTCCGTTGCGGATAACTTTTTCTGAGCGCAAAGATGGGGAGTTCATCCTCGATGTACCGGTTGTTATCACCGATGAGCACGGTAACCCCGTATTCGAACTACCCAAGGCCGGCCCAATGCTTTATGTTATGTTGCCTAACGGCAAGTATAAGGTTAGCGCTCGATTCAAAGGCTTAACCGAATCGCAAGAAGTCACCTTGTCCGGCAGCGAAGGAAAAGATCTGTATTTTCATTGGCAAGGCATACCGAAACAATGAGCTTTGTTGACGGCAACGTATTAAAAAATGCCAATATCTATATTGTAGCAGTCGCTCATCCTTGATTTACAAGGCCTCGAGCCTTAGCGTTCCGGTGCCAAGTTGAAGGACTTGCAAAAACCGGCATTCTATGTGGGCATCCATCAGCATGTCCACAGCATTGCCCATTACCGCATTCAAGCCATCCAAAGCACCGGCCCATCGGGTTGTAAGCCCTCAAAAAACTGCTGCTAAAAGCAATAAAAATTTTAGGGACGAAAATAGTCTGTAGACTTTTGTGGTCAATAGGTTAGCCAAAATATCGTGGAACTTTAGAGCCTTGTGTTGATTACTGTTCAAATTAATCTGAATACGCAATTATGAATAAAAACAGCAAAGCGACATCATTCCGTGTCTGGTGGTCGCTCATAGCAGGCGGCGTTATGGTCGCAGAAAATTCAGAAATAGTGCATATCTTTTTGCCACACGAAATTATTAAAGCAGATGCTGTCGGCAATAATCTAATTGTTGTAGTGTGCCCTCGCATGGAAGGCGAAGCCTGTTCTTTCACGTTAAATCCAAAGTCAGTGCTTCCTAGCGTGGCTGAAAGGGCTCAAAATGCTGGTTTGCCGATTGCGCAATATGCCGCATTAAAAATTAGATACGCGAAAGATGAACAACAACGAGAAGACCAACGATTGAACGCACTCTCCCAGGCATTTTGTCATGAGGACTCTCATTATCTCGAAGATCAATCCTTATCGGTAACAAGAAATCGTGTTTTTATCGTTTTTCCAATTATGTCAGCGGCTTTATTTGCAGCTATGCTCTACTATGATCATGATCGGGGAGCTGAGCGCATCTTTTTTCCTAATCATCCCACAGAGGCTTCAGGCCAGCCACAGAATGTCAATCAGCGTCCTGTATTTACCAGTAAGCAGGGTCATAATTGACATGAGCAGCGTGGCCTTGGAGAGAGGATGCGCTAGAACCTTAAGCTTATCCAAGGGCGGAAAGCTCACAGAGCAGCTTGAGCAAGGCAAAGAAAAAAACAAGAACATGCAACTGCGGTTTGAAAAGTTGTGGCTGTAGTTTTTAGACATCATTATTAGAATAGCAAGGCTTTGATTTTATGAAGCCCCTTATGTATCTAAAAAACTTTCGTTTTCTGGACGTGGGTAGTGCCGGCTGGTTGTGTCGCGTAATTAAGAGCCTCAATTGCCTCTTTTAATTCCTGTGCGCCGGCAAAGCTTGCGTTTTTCAAAGCCTTACGAGACAAAATACCGAACCATATTTCAATTTGATTTAACCAGCTGGCCGATGTTGGCGTGGAATGGAACTGCGCTCGCCCGCCATATTTTTGCAACCACTCATCGTTTCTCTTAGGTGCTTTGGTAAGCACGGATTCCTGTTTTATCACGTGTTTCAATATATCCTGTTTTTCTCTCAAGAGAGGGAGCGCGAGTGATGACCACCTTACCTCAAGATATGCGAATGGCGGCTCCGGTTCGTTTCAAGCATGTCCCCGCCCTCTTTCCAGAGCGCAAACCACTCGGTCAAATCGCGGGCGTCGCCCAGACCGCAGAGACGATGATCGATGGCGTCCTGGTTGCCCCACACCACCTCGGCCAAGGCACCGCCGGCCACGCGCGATTCGATATCCTTACAGTAAAGCCCCTGGTCCCGCTGGACATAAAACCCGTACGTGCGGCAAGCCACCGGACGGTGGGCGTAGACCATGCAGGCCCCCGCCGACGCATCCAACAACGGGCAGACGATGGGGCGTGATGGCTGCTCGGCCAGCGCGGCGATGTCCCGGCCAATTTCCCGAAGCCGCTCGGGGGGCAACGCGGACAGTCCGTCCCGCAGCAAAGCCCATTCCGCCGCAGTGAGCCGGGGTATTTCGGCAAGCCGCCGGCAACAGCCGTCGCAGCCTAGGCGGCATAGCCAATCGGGATTGTCGTCACGGATAGCTGTTACGCGCGCTTCGATATCGGCATGGAGTTGGGTAAGTGGTTTCATCTTCGTATCCGGCCTTTTTAACCGCGCTTTGAAAAAATATGGGTTGGATAATAATTGAACTGAAATTTCGATTGACCGGAATAATACCCTAAACCGGCATTTACCGTTTAAGAACCCGAACTAAATGCCTTTTTAAGTTAAGACTTGTTCCGTTCGTCCTGAGCTTGCCGAAAGGGGCTCATAACAGGCCAGCTCGGCAAGCCGGGCAGGTCCGGCAGGACTGAACCATGTGAATTGCTTGCCATACACGCGTATTTTAAGTAGATTCCTGTCAAGACCCGTTTCGTCACCTTTGGAGTAGGCACTATTGGACAGTATGCAGATACAACAGGAACATGGCCGAATCATCGGAGCCATCGTTGAAGTTCACGGCCCGGTGGTGATTATCGACTGCACCCAGCTGCCGCCTTTACGCCAGGCCTTATGCACCTGCTTTGACCACGCCGTCTACCTTTTCGAGGTGCATCAGCATCTTGACGAACGGCATATCAGGGCGATCACTCTGCATGGAACCGCCGGATTAAGCCGGGGCATGACCATTTATGATACCGGCGCGCCGCTACAGGTTCCGGTTTCAGATCAATGTTTGGGGCGGTTACTGAATATTTTTGGCGAACCGCTGGACGGGCTGCCGGTTTTGCCCAAAAGCACATTCCGCAATATTCACGCTAAGCCGCTGCCGCTCTCCGAAGCCATCGGCATCAGCGGAATTCTGGAAACCGGCATTAAAGTCATCGATTTATTATGTCCTTTCGTAAAAGGCGGTAAAACCGGATTATTCGGCGGCGCGGGGGTTGGAAAAACCGTGCTGGTCATGGAATTCATCCATGCCGTTTCCGCCATCCATAAAGGCGTTTCGGTCTTTGCCGGGGTCGGCGAACGCATCCGCGAAGCCCATGAATTATGGCAGGAAATGCAACAAGCCGGCGTCATGGACGATACCCTGCTGGTGTTCGGGCAAATGGACGAATCGCCCGGCGTGCGTTTTCGCGTCGCCCTGTCCGCCCTGACTTATGCCGAATATCTGCGCGACACCCTGCATAAAGAAGTGCTGTTTGTGATCGACAATGTGTTTCGCTTCGTTCAGGCGGGCAGTGAAATATCCAGCCTGCTGGGCCGCATGCCCGCTACGGTGGGCTACCAGCCGACCTTGACCTCCGAGGTCGCCGAGTTGCAGGAACGCATCCTGTCCACCCGGCAGGGCGCCATCACCTCGGTACAGGCGGTTTACGTGCCTGCCGACGACATGACCGACCCGGCGGTCAGCGCCATCCTCAGCCATCTCGACACCACCGTTATCCTGTCCAGGGATCAGGCCAGCAAAGGCATTTATCCGGCCGTCGATCCGTTGCGCTCCAGCAGCAAGCTGATGGACCGGCATACCCTCGGAGACCGCCATTATGCGGTTGCCGAAGGGGTGCGCGAACATTTGGCGCGTTATCATGAGCTGGAGGATATTATCGCGATGCTGGGCATGGAAGAATTGTCCGAAGTTGACCGGAAAATCGTTATGCGCGCCCGCAAACTGCAACGCTACCTGACCCAACCGTTTGCGGTTTTGGCCCAGCACACCAAACAGACCGGCGTTTCCGTGCCGCTGGCGAAAACCTTGACCGATTGCGAGGGTTTTTTGGCGGGGCGATACGACGAGCTGTCCGAGGAGCAATGCTATATTCGCGGATCGA
>JALNYY010000029.1:8142-34289 GCA_023229605.1 Methylobacter sp. | reverse complement strand
GCCGTCACGCGCTATCTGATCGACGACGCTCAACGCGGCTGGCTGTTCCACGCCGATGCCAAGGGCCGGACTTGCGCTTATTTGATTACCCGGCTCGATTTCACGCCGCCCGGCGAGGAAGAGGCTGGCCGTATCCTGATAGAGCTGAAAGCCAATTCCAAAGGCAAAATAGCGATTGAAACGCTGGTCATCCGCGCCAAGGACATCGCAGGCAAAACCATAGCCGAGATTTTTACCGCGAAAGGCTATTTAAAGGAAACGCCCGAACTGATCGCCGGTTACGACGAAGCCGCAGGCCGCTATTTCGACTGGCGCGGCCGCTACGGCGAACAGTTTTCCGGCTGGGGTACCGCGATTTATGTCGAAGATCCTACCTCCAGCCACCGAAGCAGCGACTGGACGCGCAAAAACACCGTGGTGCTGTCGTCTGCGGGCGGCGCCTGCCGCCTGGTCAACGACGAGAATATCCTCAGCGAGCGGGCGTTGACGCTGGACGCATCCGGCGACATCCTCGGCAAATACCTGCGCAAGGCCGGCAACAGCCTGCGTTACGACAGCAAAACCGAAAGCGCGATGGAAGCCTCGAAAGCCGACATCCCCAAAGGCGCGTTCACCGAACTGCCGATCCACGGCTACATCCTGATGTTTCATCTGGAACTGCATCACCATGTCTGGGTGCATGTCGACGACATGGCCCCTTACCAATACCAGCCGGAATTGAAACAAAAGCTGATCTTGCCGCCTGAACAAACCGACCTGATCGACATCCTGACCGCCGAAATGGACATGCTGATGGACGACATCGTCGCCGGAAAATCCGGCGGCACCACGGTGTTGTGCGCAGGCCCCGCCGGAGTCGGCAAAACCCTGACCGCCGAAGTTTATTCGGAAATCATCAAGCGCCCGCTGTACCGGGTGCATTCCGGGCAGTTGGGCCTGAACGTCGCGGAAATGGAGAAAGTGCTGAAGGAAACGCTGATCCGCGCCCAGCGCTGGGGCGCGGTCATGCTGATCGACGAGGCCGACGTTTACATCAAGCGCCGCAGCGACAACCTGGCCTCCAATGCCGTGGTCGGCGTGTTTTTGCGGGTGCTGGAATATTTCAACGGTCTGCTGTTTTTAACCACCAACCGCGTCGACGACATCGACGAAGCGATTATTTCCCGCTGCATCGCGATGATCAAATACCACGCCCCCAACAGCGCCGACCGCCGCAAAATTTGGGGAGTGATGACCGAGCAGTTTGCGTTGCCGTTGGATCAGGCGCTGATAGACCAACTGGCCGAACTGTTCCCGGCCGCCACCGGCCGCGACATCAAGGGCTTGACCAAGCTGGTCGCCAAATTTTGCCTGCAAAAGCAGCTGGAGCCGAGCCTTGAGGTGTTCAAGCGTTGTTCGGTGTTTCGGGGCTTGGAGTTGGCCGGTGCAGATGAGGATTGACGGTATGTACTCCTCGTTTTATCGCTCCCACGCTCCGACGTCACTGCCATTAAGTCAAGCTTTAAAAAGTAATCGTCGTAGGGTGGATAAGCGTAGCGCATCCACCATTCATGCTTAATCCGGTGGATGCGCTACGCTTATCCACCCTACGTTTATTTCTTAACTTAAGGCAGTGATGCTCCGGCGTGAGAACGCAGTGGTAGACGCTCCGGCGTCCCGCAACGCTGGAGCGTTGCGGACTGAATTCCCACGCTGGAGCGTGGGAACTATTTGAATAATAAAACGAATGTTTAAATTCGTAATGAGGGGGTTAAATGAAAGTAAATATGCCGGTAACTAACCAAGAAATCCAGATGAAGAAAGGTGCGCTGTTGGTTACAAGAACCGATTTAAAAGGCGCGATTACTTACGTCAATGAGGAGTTTGTCAAAATCAGCGGTTATAGCCGCGATGAATTGATAGGCGCAAACCATAACATAGTTCGTCATCCCGACATGCCGCCGGCCGCTTTTGAAGATTTATGGATGAATTTAAAAGCGATGAGACCTTGGAACGGCATAGTAAAAAACAGAACCAAATCCGGCGATCATTACTGGGTAGACGCGAATGCAATACCTGTTTTTAAAAACGGCAAGGTTCATGAGTACCTTTCTGTGCGGCGCGCCCCAAGCCGGGAAAAGATTGAAAAAGCAGAGCGGTTATACCGGCTGCTGGACGCAGGGAAAGCAACAATAAGACCGACCGGTTTAGCGGCAATAGCCAAATCAATCAAGGAAATTGATGCCTGTATAAAATTGGCTGCAGCGGTGGCAATACTGTTGATACCCATTGCCTACCTGATGAGCCGGTTGTTTTTGGCGCGGGAATATCTGCTGTTTGCCGGATCTTTCGTATTAGTCATAATTGCCTCGGCGATAGCTTGCAGTACGGTCAAAAGCTTCAGGAGGACACTCAATGAAACCATCGGTGTTTTTTACCGCCTGGCCGAGAAAAAGTTCGGCAATGTGCAGGATTTAAACCGGAATGATCTGATAGGCGATTTCCTGCGCGGCTTGTACTCGATGGAAGTTAATTTGAGTCTGGATCTTTCGCAGGCCAGGGAAGATGCCGCAAAAGCCCGGCAGATTAACCAAGCGCTGGATAATGTTCAATCCGGCGTGATGGTGGCTAATACCAATCTTGAAATTATTTATATCAACGACAGCGTTGCGCGCATATTCAAGGAGGCCGAACAGGATATTCGTAAACAGTTGCCGAATTTCGCCGCCGATAAGCTGATGGGCGCATCTATCGATATTTTCCACAAGAATCCCGCGCATCAACGCGGCATGCTGGAAAATTTAAAGGGCTCCTACAGTTCGGAATTGCATATTGCCGGTCAAACTATGAATGTTATCGTCAGCCCGGTTATTAGCGATGAAGGCGAGCACATCGGTTTTGTTGCCGAATGGCAAAATAAAACCCACGAGGTCTTGATTGAACAAGAGATTGACCGGTTAGTGCAGGATGTTAAAGCCGGTGATCTGAGTGCCCGCATTACCATGGGCGATAAGCAAGGGTTTTCCAAAATCTTGTCGTCCGGCATTAATGAACTGACCGATGTCATTGACAGCGTTTTTAACGACATTAACAGGGTCATGGAATGCATGTCTCAAGGCGATTTAACCAGTGCGATTACTAACGACTATCAGGGGGTTTATGCCGAGTGCAAGAACAATATCAACGGCAGCCTGACCAACCTGAGTAATTTTATTATTCAAATCAGGGATGCGGCGGATTTTATCGATAGCTCATCCCAGGAAATTGCCAGCGGCAATAACAATCTTTCCGGTCGCGCCGAACAACAAGCGGCCAGTCTCGAACAAACCGCGGCGAGTATGGAGCAGCTTGCCAGTACCGTAAAAAATAATGCCCGGAATACGGTTCATGCGAACGAGGTTGTTAATGCGGCCAGTCAATTGGCGCAAAAAGGCGGTGATGTCGTTAATTCAGCCATAACTGCAATGCAGGAAATTAATGACAGCAGCAATGAGATTGCCGAAATTATCGGCGTCATTGATGAAATCGCCTTCCAAACCAATCTGTTGGCATTAAACGCATCGGTAGAAGCGGCCAGGGCCGGAGAGCAAGGCCGCGGCTTCTCGGTGGTTGCAACGGAAGTGCGCAACTTGGCTCAACGCAGCGCCAATGCCGCCAAACAAAGTAATGACCTGATTCAGAACAGCATGCAGAAAGTGCGTGCCGGGACCGCATTTGTCAATGAAACGGGCGCGGCGCTGACTGAAATCGTCAACAGTGTCGCGCAAGTGGGGGAAATAGTTTCTCAAATAGCATACGCCAGCGGCGAGCAGACGGCGGGCATTGACCAGGTTAATCACGCGGTTGCTCAAATGGATGACATTACTCAGCAAAATGCGGCATTGGCGGAACAAGCGGCGGCGGGCAGTATTGCGATGAGCGAGCAGTCTAGCAATATGACCCAGTTGCTCAGTTACTTTAAAGTAAGTTCGAAAAGGACTGCGGCGCCCGTTAAAACGATCAAGCACAGTAAAGCGCCGGTAGCTCCAATCGTGGCGCCAAAGCGTGCAGCCCTCGCAGCCGGCAAGCCAAAACACAACGATGTCGAGTGGGAAGAGTTTTGATCCGAGACTAACTGAAACTGCAGTTTTAGGGTGATGATTGGGAGGAACGTGCGCGGCAAAAATTAGGCAACCGGAAAGCGGCAAACCAAAAAACAAATGAATTAAATGAAGGCTTAAATGTCCAATATTTGTTGTTTTGGTTTGACTAAGAACAAGATAAAACCAAGTGGTAACGTTTTAGAACTTTCATTCCTACAGAGGCGGATTTGTATCATGACGACCTACGAACAGAAAAACGCCGGCAGTATCGCTCAATTCTATCGGTATATGGACGAATGCAAACCGGCGTTAAAAGCACAATACCAACAGCTGCTTGCCCAAGATTTGTCCCGGCAACAATGGGGCGGATGTTTTCAGCGCAATGTATTGACCGTATTGGAACAAGCTTATGACGGAGCCCTCGCCCATTTGAAAACGCTGCCGTTCGACAGCGCAGCGACGCCGGTCAATCAAGGTTTATCGGAATTGACCAGACAAGCACTGACGGCTTTCGACGGATTGATCGACGATTTTTTAACGGTTGTCGTTGATTTACATCGCACCTCGTGCGCCTTATCCAATTTTCCCGACGAACATAAACCGGATAGAACTTACGTTAACGAGGTGAAGCGGGAAATCTCAGGGCTTTGGCAAAACTTCGCCTTAAATGTTAACGCGCATTTTCTGGAATGCGGGTAACGCAGTCTTTTTAAAACACACAGGAAAAATCGAATGAAATTGTATTTAACGCCCGGCTCATGCACGACAGGCATCCATATTTTAATGGAAGAGCTGGAACTGGTTTTTGAAGCGCACCTCGTAAACCTAATGGCCGGAGACCAAAACACGCCGGAATATCTTGCGCTGAACCCCAAAGCCACGATTCCGATGCTGGTGCGCGACGACGGCAGCGCACTGACCGAGTTTCAAGCGATTGCCTATTGGCTGGCTAGGAGCTATCCCAAAGCCAAACTGTTGCCCGGCGACCCGGACGGCGACGCGCGAGTCATTGAACTGATGGATTACGTGGTCGGCACTGTTCACGGCCAGGGCTTTACCCGGATTTTTACGACCGACCGGTACGTATTCAATAAATCCGATTTTGAAGCCGTGAAAATCCAGGGCATGGACATCGTTAAGCGGGGGTTTGGCGTTATTAACGATGCCTTGTCGCCTGGAGGCTATGTCATGGATACTTTCACCATCGCCGATGCCGCTTTGTTTTATGTCGAGTTTTGGGCCTACAAAATCGGCATTGTGCTGCCGGAAAACTGCCAAAAACACTATAACTTGATGCTTGAGCGTCCGGTGGTAAGGCGGGTCTTGATGGAAGAAGGGTACCGATTGGATTAATTATCTTTGCCGAACTCAAAAAGCGCGGTTGTGGCGAGTTAAAGCTATTCGTGCCGAGCCTGTCGAAGCATGAACGGCTTTAACGCCGGAGAGTTTCCAATAACAAATTAAGGTGAACATAAGATGGCATTGATCGAAAAAACTGACGTACTTACCGTGGGCCATGACCGGATTGATAACGATCATGATGACTTTATTAACCTGTTAAACAAGCTGGATGCCGCCGGCAATGCGGATTTTCCGGCCTTGTTCCAGCAATTGTACGAACAGACCGAACAGCATTTTGATCGTGAGAACCAGCTGATGAAGCAATTTTCTTATCCGGGAGAAGCCGAACACAAAAGCGAACATCAACGCGTGCTTGGGGAATTCAAGCAATTCAAATCACGGGTCGATAAAGGACTGATTGCATTCGGCCGTTCGTTTGTCAAAGACCGCCTCCCTCAATGGTTAGGGCTGCATGTGACCACCATGGACGGCGCGTTGGCGGCGCACATAAACAAACAGCCTCAAGCGTAAGGTTGATGGCTAACCGCCCCGAGTTTGAGGTCATTGAGGATTTTTACGATGCCGCCGAATGCGAACGCATCTATCAGCGGTTATTGCACGAACAAAACTGGCCCGATAACCGGTATACCGTCGCCGGACGTCAATTTATCCTGCCCAGATTGCAGACCTGGCACGCCGATCCGGGGATTCGATACAGCTATAGCAACAACCTGTTGCAAACCCGACCATGGACGATTTTGCTGTCCGATATAAGAACGCAAGTCGAGTCGCGCTTGAATTTCTCCTTTAATTCGGTATTGGTTAATTTGTACCGAAACGGCGACGATTGCGTCGGTTGGCATGCGGATAATGAACGGGAATTGGGCGAACAGCCTTTTATCGCTTCGTTGACGTTCGGCGCGGAACGGCAATTTGCTTTCCGGCATAAAACATCCTCGGAACATGGCCGGATATTGTTGCGTAGCGGGGCCTTACTGATCATGCAGCCGGCCTTTCAACATCATTGGCTACATAGCGTTCCAATCGATCATAATGTGACTGAAGGACGGATAAATTTAACTTTCCGTAAGGTTATTCCAGTGTATCGTTCCCCCGCCGGAACGGGAGCGACATAAACACTAGCGGGACGAGTTCGTATTTAATGATTTCCACTTAGCCTCATTTTCAGGGCCGCGTCTGTAATGCAGACTCGATTGTGAAGAATCATATTCGGATGCCGAATCAGCTCTATTTAATTCTGCGTCGACCTTGAAACAGGCAAACACTTGAGGGCGGTATTGGGTGGATTACTGACAAATTGGCTCAAATACACCAATCCTTGTATTTTAGGATTATAAATTAACAATAATATTCAATATGTTAGCCATATAAATACTCTGGCATTTTAATTGCTTGTTTTAGAGGCACCGGGGTGCCTGAATCCAGTTGATGTTCGTGCCCGGTGTTTTCCAATTAATAGCGAGGTATTGATATGTTCGAAGTTACTCTATTGTTTATAGTCATGCTTTTAATTGCGGCGTGCGCTTTTTTACCATGGGGTTGCAGCTCAAAATCCCCTCAACAATTCGACGCCGGTGATTCCGACTCGAGTTCAGAGCTGAGTGTCCCCGAGGATTCGACATTCACGCAGAATTTTCTCACGCATCTGCAAAGCGAAATCGAAGCCGCTCTTTTTCCGCGTCCTACCGACTCTATCCTGCAGCGCCATTACGATGCTTTGGTTAGCGCCGAACTGGAGAACCGTCTGGCGGCAATGCCTGATTCATAACAAGGCTTGCTAAATCGCTAATGATTTTGGTGCTTGCACTCGGTTTGTGTAAGTTTTCCGGCAACAGGGCGCTCTTTTTGTCGCATTTGTTGTATAACAAACATTATTCGATTTCCCCCAGTCTCCTTTTTTTATTATTTCTCCCACAATTACAAGGGTTTCTTGGTCGACGCTAACCCGGCATAGATGTTGCTCCAGCTATGCCGAGCAGCGTCGGCTGGAGAACCGCGCCGATCACTGCGTTAGATATAAGCATAATAACAATAAGCGCTTCCAAGCTGATAAAGCGGCGGCTGTCCGTTGGCACGACTATGTGTTTTGGAAACGCGGCATTGAAGAACGTTCAAAATCGCCTGTAGGCCGTGCATTCTTCAAGTGACCAATAACGCCAGGAGTTCCTGAATGAATGAAACCTTTTACGATGTCATGCGCAGGCAGGGCATCACGCGCCGCAGTTTTCTGAAGTTTTGCAGCCTGACCGCTGCCTCGTTAGGGCTTTCCCCCGCCTTCGCCCCCAAAATCGCCCATGCGATGGAGACCAAGCCGCGCATTCCGGTGCTGTGGCTGCACGGACTCGAATGCACTTGTTGTTCCGAATCTTTTATCCGCTCAGGCCATCCTTTAGCCAAGGATGTGATTTTGTCGATGCTGTCGCTGGATTACGACGACACCATCATGGCCGCGGCAGGCCACAACGCCGAAGCCATAGTCGATGAGATTGTCGAAAAATACAAAGGCAACTACATCCTCGCCGTGGAAGGCAATGCGCCGTTGGCAGAAGACGGCATGTACTGCATCATCGGCGGCAAGCCGTTCGTCGAGCAGCTCAAATACGCGGCCGAAAGCTGCAAGGCGATTATTTCCTGGGGCTCTTGCGCATCCTGGGGCTGCGTGCAGGCCGCCAAACCGAATCCGACCCGCGCCACGCCGACCCATAAAATCCCCGGTCTGGCCGACAAGCCGATCATCAAAGTGCCCGGCTGTCCGCCGATTGCCGAAGTGATGACCGCCGTGGTGGCTTATCTGTTGACCTTCGAAAAGCTGCCGACCCTGGATCGCCAAGGCCGCCCGCAGATGTTCTACAGCCAGCGCATCCACGATAAATGCTACCGCCGTCCGCATTTCGACGCCGGCCAGTTCGTCGAGCATTGGGACGACGAAGCCGCGCGCCAAGGACATTGCCTGTACAAGATGGGCTGCAAGGGGCCTACCACTTACAACGCCTGCTCGACGATGCGCTGGAATGAAGGCGTATCGTTCCCGATTCAATCCGGTCACGGTTGCATCGGCTGTTCCGAAGACGGTTTCTGGGATAAGGGCGGCTTTTACCAGCGCCTGACCGATATTAACGATTTCGGCATCGAAGCCAACGCCGATACGGTCGGCGGCGCCGCGGCAGCCGTAGTCGGCCTCGGCATCGCCGCACACGCCGGATTGACCGCGCTGAACCGTTCCAAAAAATCGGGCGACAAACAACCAGGAGCAGATAAACAATGACAGTCACCAACACACCCAACGGCTTTAACCTGAATGACGCCGGCCGCCGCGTCATCGTCGATCCGGTCACCCGCATCGAAGGCCATATGCGCTGCGAAGTCAATATAGACGACGACAACATCATCCGCAACGCCATTTCCAGCGGCACCATGTGGCGCGGCCTGGAAGTGATTTTAAAAGGCCGAGACCCGCGCGACGCCTGGGCTTTCGTACAGCGAATTTGCGGCGTCTGCACCGGCACTCATGCCTTGACCTCGGTGCGCGCGGTCGAGGATGCGCTAAAAATCAAGATTCCCGAGAACGCCAATTCGATTCGTAACCTGATGCAGCTCAGCTTGCAGGTGCAGGATCACTTGGTGCATTTCTATCATCTGCATGCGTTGGATTGGGTCAATCCGGTTAACGCTTTAAAAGCCGATCCGGTCGCGACCTCGGCGTTGCAGCAATCGATTTCGCCGCATAATCCAAAATCCTCACCCGGTTATTTTCGCGACACCCAAAACCGTTTAAAGAAGTTTGTCGAATCCGGGCAATTGGGGCCTTTTAAAAACGGCTATTGGACCAATCCGGCTTATTTATTGCCGCCGGAAGCGGATTTAATGGCGGTGACGCATTACCTGGAAGCCTTGGATTTTCAAAAAGACATTATGAAAATCCGCACCGTTTTCGGCGGCAAAGACCCGCATCCGAACTGGCTGGTCGGCGGCGTGCCGTGTGCGATCAATATCGACGGCGTAGGCGCCAACGCTGCGATCAACATGGAGCGGCTGAATCTGGTGTCGTCGATTATCGACCGCACCATCGCCTTTATCGACCAGGTTTACATCCCAGATTTACTGGCTATCGCCGGGTTCTACAAAGGCTGGATGTACGGCGGCGGCATTTCCGGGCAAAGCCTGTTGTCTTACGGCGACATCCCCGATAACGCCAACGACTATTCGGCGTCGAATTTGCTGATGCCGCGCGGTGCGATCATCAACGGCGATTTGACCAAAGTCCATGAAGTCGATTTGACGGACCCCGAGCAAATCAAGGAATTCATCCCGCACTCCTGGTACCAATACCCGGACGAATCGCTGGGCCTGCATCCTTGGGACGGCGTCACCGAACCGCATTACCGCTTGGGGCCGAAAACCAAAGGCGACCGCACGCATATCGAGGAATTGGACGAATCGGCCAAATACTCCTGGATCAAAGCCCCGCGCTGGCGCGGCCATGCGATGGAAGTCGGCCCTCTGGCGCGTTATGTGATCGGCTACGCGCAAGGCAATAAGGAAATCACCGAGCAAATCAATTTCGTGTTGAAGACGTTGGACGTGCCGGTCACCGCATTGTTCTCGACCTTGGGTCGGACCGCGGCCAGAGGTTTGGAAGCGCAATGGGCGGCAGGCAAAATGCGCTATTTCATGGACAAAATGGTCGCCAATATCAAATCCGGCGATTTGGCGACCGCGAACGTTGCCAAATGGGACCCGGAAACCTGGCCGAGCAGCGTCAAAGGCGTTGGTTTTACCGAAGCGCCGCGCGGCGCGTTGGGGCATTGGCTGAAAATCGAAAACACCAAGATCGCCAATTACCAATGCGTGGTGCCGACCACCTGGAACGGTTCGCCGCGCGACGAGCAAGGCAACATCGGCGCGTTCGAGGCCGCATTGATGAACACCAAGGTCGAACGACCCGAGGAGCCTGTGGAAATCCTGCGCACCTTGCACAGTTTCGATCCTTGCCTGGCTTGTTCGACGCATATCATCAGCCCGGACGGCACCGAATTAACCCAAGTTAAAGTTCGCTGAGGAGCGGGTTTATGAAAAAAATTATAGTGGTCGCAGGTCTTACCGTATTTTCCCAGGCCGCATCGGCGCATACCGGCTTGTTGCCGACCGGCGGTTTCAGCCACGGTTTTATGCATCCGTTTTTAGGCCTGGACCATTTCCTGGCAATGTTGGGTTTGGGCTTATGGGCGAGCAGCCAAAGCCGCCGTCTCGCCAAGCAGGCGATAGGCGTATTTTTGTTGTTCATGGCGGCTGGAGCCTTGCTTGGCTTGGCAGGGTTTGGATTTGCCTATGTTGAAACGGCTGTTCTAATCTCGTTGTTGTTGGTCGGCATGGCGCTTAGTTTTGGCATTACTTCAATAGTTCCCGCGCTCCGGCGTGGGAATTCAGTTCGCAACGCTCCAGCGTTGCGGCGGAGGGACGCTGGAGTCATTCGACAGGCGCATGACAGGCTTTCTGACACTGCGTTCCCACGCTGGAGCGTGGGAACGGTAATTGTCTTAACATCGATAGCCGTCTTTGCATCAATGCACGGACTCGCTCACGGCGGCGAAATGCCGGTTGCCGTTTCCGCTTATGCCTATATCGCCGGGATTGTATCGGCTACGGCGCTGTTGCACTTTTCCGGCTTGGCGTTGGGCTTGCTCGCGCAACGCGTCAATGCAGCCGGTTTTTTGCTCCGCGTTTACGGAACCTTGACCGGCGTTATCGGCGCTTGGTTGTTGTTCTCTGCATAAGGAGCCGGTCATGACAGAGCCAACTTTAATTTCCAATGCTATTGAGTTAAGCAATGCAAAGCCCTCTACAGAGGGAGCGCAAACGCAAGCCGTTTACGTCTACGAAAAACCGGTACGGCTATGGCACAACCTGAATGCCCTGGTCATTGTCGCGTTGTGCGTAACCGGCTATTTAATCGCCTCGCCGTTGGCATCGGTGGGCGGCGAAGCGTCCGATCATTTCGTGATGGGCTATATCCGGTTTGCGCATTTCGCCGCCGGATACCTATTGACGGTAGGCCTTATTTTCCGGGCGTACTGGGCCTATGCAGGTAACGAGCATGCCCGGCAAATCTTTCTGCCGCCGTTATTGTCGCGGGATTTCTGGCAAGGCGTCGGCCATGAAGTACTGTGGTATGCCTTTTTGGTCAAGGAGCCCAGGAAGTACACCGGTCATAATCCTTTGGCAGTGCTGTCCATGCATTTCGCATTCGTTTGGGGGGTATTGTTCATGATCGTGACCGGCTTTGCGCTGTACGGCGAAGGCACGGGACAAGGCAGTTGGCAACACGCCCTGTTCAGCAGTTGGGTGTTGCCGATTTTCGGCGACAGCCAAAGCCTGCATAGCTGGCATCACCTGATTATGTGGCTGATCATTTGTTTTGTTCTGATTCATGTCTATGTCGCCGTGCGCGAGGACAAATTATCCCGGCAAAGCATTTTATCGACGATGGTGACCGGCTGGCGCACCTTCAAGGACGATAAACCGGTAGACGATGTTCACTAACCTAAAAATCGCAGTAGAGCATTCGAACATTCCGTTCGCCCTGAGCCTGTCGAAGGGTGAGCGGAATGTTGGAATGCTCACCAAATGGGTGGGTGAAAGCCGTTCATGCTTCGACAAGCTCAGCACGAACGGCTTTCACACGATCCAACTGTAATTTTCTGGATTAACCATGAATATTTTACTGCTAGGCATAGGCAACGTACTTTGGGCCGATGAAGGCTTCGGGGTCCGGGTAATCGAACGCCTGCAAAAATGCTACCGTTTCCCCGACAGCGTCAAGGTCGTGGACGGCGGCACCCAAGGCGTTTATCTGGTCGAGCATGTCCAGGCGGCTGACGTGTTGATCGTATTCGATGCAATCGATTACGGGCTGCCGCCCGGCACCTTAAAACGCATCGAAAACGAGGACGTACCGAATTTTCTCGGCGCAAAAAAAATGAGCCTGCATCAAACCGGATTCCAGGAAGTGCTGGCAATGGCGCAGATGCTGGGCAGCTATCCGCAGCATCTGTTGCTGGTCGGCGTACAGCCTGAGGAATTGGACGACTACGGCGGCAGCTTGCGCCCGCAAGTCAAGGCGCAAATCCAACCTGCTATAGACACGGCGCTAACCTACCTGCAAGCATTCGGCATTAGCGCGGAAACAACCGGCGGCGAGGACGATTTATCCGACCCGGTGCTGGATATACAACGCTACGAACAGGAGCGGCCCAGCGCCGAACAGGCCTGCCGCATCGGCGACGAGCGAGTGTTGCAGACCGAAGGCTTGGCGGTGCGTCCGCCGCAACCGGCAGGCCAGCCCTCCTTGCAGGTCGATGTCGATTACCGGGGCAAATACTGATGTGCATCGGCATCCCTATGCAAATTGTGGCGCAGCATGACGAATCGGCGACCTGTATTTATCGCGGCCGGGAAAGCGTGATCGACACGATGCTGGTCGGCCCGCAACCGGTCGGCGCTTGGCTGCTGGTGTTTCTCGATACCGCCAGGGAGGTGCTCAGCGAAACCAAAGCCAAGCAAATTTCAGATGCATTGGAAGCCATGCGGCTGGCGATGCACGGCGACAACCACATAGACCATTTGTTTCCCGATCTTGTCGGCAGGGAACCGCAATTACCGGATTTTTTAAAACTATGACACCACCGCTGATTACCCAATTGCAAACCCGGCACGGCTATCCATTGTTGAATGCGGACAGTTACGACTCTTTCGTTTACGGCAATGAAAGCGTCGTGCTGTTTTTCTGTAACGATCCCGTCCAGTTTCCCGAAAGCAACGATGTCGCGGTGATCTTGCCTGAACTGGTCAAAACGTTTAACGGCCGGCTGCAAGCGGCGGTTATCGAAAAATCCATCGAGCGCGAATTGCAGGCGCGGTTCCGCTTTACCGGCTGGCCGTCGCTGGTGTTCTTGCGTAACGGCGAGTATTTGGGCGTGATCACCGGCATCCGCAGCTGGCAGGAATATAAGCAGGAAACCGCAGGGATCTTGGCCTCCGAACCTACCGAGCCGCCCGGCTTCGATTTGGATAAAGTATGCGGCGTCGCTCATTGAATAATGTAGGGCGCGCCGTGCGCGCCTGAAATACATCACCTTGCAAAAGGCGCGCACGGCACGCCCTACTAAAAGAACATTATGACCTCTATTTCACTCCCGATTTTCGGACAAGGCAGCCAACCGGCGGAACAAGACGGCGTCGAGCTGGAATACCTGCAAATGCCGCAGGAAATGATGACCTATTCCATGCCGCAGATTTCAACGGACTTAAACGCAGAGGATTTGGCTCAGGCCAAAAGCGTATTGCAGCAATTGCAGCAAAATCTAACGGCTTTCCCCTCAGTGTCCGCCCCCATCGAATTGACGCAACTGGACGCAGGCAACCGGCGCTTTATCGACGAACTGCTGGGCGAAGGCGAAGTCAGCGTGATCTGCTCCGGCAAACAAGAGATGCGCATCCAGGAATCGGTGCTGGCCGGGGTTTGGCGTTTGCAAGCACTTAATGACCGTCGCCAGATTGTTAATGACGCGCTGGAAGTCGGCATCATCCCGCAACAGCTATCGCAATCGGCCTTTAACGGCGCGGCGGAGCAAATCGACACCTATTGGACTGTGGTGCCGAAAGGCGTGATGAACTCGCCGCCGTTGCTGACCGAACTCAACGCCAAAATCGCCGAATACCGGCCGGGCGGCGAAGCGCATACCATCAATTTGAGCCTGCTGCCGCAGACCGAGCAGGATCTGACGTTTTTGGAGCAACGTCTGGGCGGCGGTTCGGCAACGATATTGTCCCGCGGTTACGGCAACTGCCGGATCACCGCCACCGGCACAAAATACGTCTGGTGGGTGCAGTATTTCAATTCGGAAGACACCTTGATCCTCAACACCCTGGAAGTCAGCGGCGTGCCCAGCGTGGCCTGCGCCTCTCCGGAAGATATTGCCGACAGTGACGGGCGCTTGCAGGAAATACTTAAGGTGTATTTATGATCGATTCATTTTTTGCCGGGGCATTCGGCGGCGACGCCTCGAAGCTGCCGCCGGAAACCCGGCTGGAGTGCAAAATCTGCTGGCATGTGTACGATCCGGCTGTCGGCGATGAAGTCTGGCAAATGCCGCCCGGAACGGCTTTTTCCGCATTGCCCGATCATTGGAGCTGTCCTGAGTGCGACGGCAAAAAACAGGATTTTTTGGTGTTGGATGACTGACCATGTTGTGACCGGGTATTTACCGCATTCCCACGCAACGCGTGGGAATGCGAAACGTATCGAGGGCGTGCCGCGCGCCTTCTACGAAGCTTGATTATTATCCGAAGTTTACTATTGGCTTCCTTTTCGGCGCGCGGCACGCCCTACGCTAAATTATGATGTGGCTAAATAACGAACAAATCCGGCATACGCTGGAGACGATATTCAATGAAATATTAGATGAGCGCATGCGCGGTTTGCCTGTGGTCAATGCCGAGCTTTCGGTACAGGCCGTCGGCTTCAGCCGTTTTAACGACGACTGGCTCGGTGTATTGATTACTCCCTGGTTCATGAACCTGCTGCTGTTGCCGGGACCAGACTGCACTTGGCGCAAGCAACAACCCGGCACAACTATCGAAAAGCATTTCCCCTATGGCATATTCGAATTCACGCTGGGCAACGAGCCGCAATTGGATACTTATGCGCTTTGTTCGCTGTTTTCGCCGATGTTCCAGTTCGAGAACCAAGCCGTCGCACTTGCCGCTGCTCAAGCCGCATTGCAAGGCTTGTTGGCCGGTGCTGCGCCGCGAACAGTCAGCCGCCGGGATTTGCTGCGCGGCGCTATCGGAAACCGTTGAGTGATAGTGATACCGGCAGGCTCGCTCCGTATCGACTTGCAGCACCGCTTCGGCAAAGCAACCGATGTGCAAATCGCATCCACCCGGCCCGATGCGGTTGCGCAAGTGTTACTCGGCAAAACCCCGGAGCAAGTGCTCGATACGGTCCCTCTGCTGTTTACGCTATGCGGCAATGCCCAAGCCTGTGCCGCTTTGGCGGCCTGTCGATCTGCGCTGGGTTTGGCAACCGAGCCGGGTATTGATTCGGCCCGCGACATGTTGGTGCAAGTTGAAACCTTGCGCGAACACGCGTGGCGCATTTTGCTGGACTGGCCCGGCTTTGTCGGACTTGCCCCGGATAAAAAAGCCCTGGCAGCGCTGCTTAAGTTCGATGCGCTGTTCAAGCGGCATTTATTCCGGCATGGCGAGGCATTCAAGCTCGACAGCCGCCTTGACATCGAGGCGGATCAGTTAACTCGGCTGATCTGCGATTTGGAAACGCTGATCGATACGGCAATTTTTCACGGCCGGCTCACCGCTTTTCAGGATTTATCCAGTGAATCGCAATTGCATAGCTGGCTAAAGCAAAATGACACCTTACCGGCCAAGTTGCTGAACTATTTATATAGCCGCGACTGGGCGGCAGCCGGGCAAAACGATACGGCCTGCCTGCCCGAACTTGATACAGATACGTTGAACCGGCAGATGGAACAGGAGGACTTGACGGTTTTCAGCCGGGAACCGCACTGGCAAGGCCGCTGTTTTGAATCTACATTGTTGAACCGGCAGCTGTCGCAACCTTTGATCTCAGGATTACGCAGACATTACGGAAACGGCTTGATGGTCCGAATGTTGGCCCGCTTGATGGAAGTGGCCGGCATGCCATCACGATTGAGGCGGCTTTCCACGCAGATAACAGATGCTGCCAGTTTACCGGTACAAAACGCCGCAGCCGACGGGATCGGTCTGGGCCAAGTTCAGGCGGCGCGAGGTCTGCTGATTCATCGCCTGGAATTACGGCAAGGACGGGGGCTTGACTACCGCATCGTCGCGCCCACCGAATGGAATTTCCATACCGACGGCGTCGTAGCCCATGGCTTGAAGCAATTGCAGGCCGAAAGCCCAAGCGATCTGCAACGGCAGGCTGATCTTTACATCAACGCGGTAGACCCTTGCGTCCAATACGCGTTACACTTAAGCCCACAGCCGTAAAGGGATAAAAACTTATGCACGACAAATCTGTCTGGAACAAATTTGGCTTTACCCGAAGGGTGCATGGCAGGGATAGCCATGCATGAAATGTCCCTCTGCGAAAGCATTTTGCAGGTATTGGAACAGCAGGCGGAAGCCCAGCAATACAGCAAAGTCAAAACGGTTTGGCTGGAAATCGGCGCATTGGCCGGTGTCGAGACTGACGCATTGCGTTTCAGTTTCGATGTAGTCGTACAAGGCTCAATAGCCGAACATGCCCGGCTTGAAATCATCGAAGTACCGGGCCAAGCCTGGTGCATGCCGTGTAGCCGCAACGTGGTTGTGCAGCAGTTATACGATCTATGCCCGCACTGCGGCAGCCATCAATTACAGGTCAACAGCGGAGATCAAATGCGAATCAAAGAACTGGAGGTAGAATAATGTGCGGCGTATGCGGCTGCGGCGAGGGCCATTCCCACTCGCACGATCACGATCATGACCACGAACATCCTCACGATCACCACCATCATGAACACGATGCGGCACATGCTCATGCGCCGGGTTTAACTCAGGCGCGGATGGTGCAAATCGAACAGGATATTCTGGCCAAGAACAACCGCTATGCCGCAGAAAACCGCCGCTATTTTAGCGAGCGCGGCATGTTGGCGTTAAACTTGGTGTCCAGTCCCGGTTCCGGCAAGACCACGCTGCTGACCGAAACCATCGCCTTGCTGAAAGACGACTTGGACATCGCGGTCATCGAAGGCGACCAGCAAACCGCCCGCGACGCCGAGCGCATCCGCGCCACCGGCGTACCTGCATTGCAAATCAACACCGGCAAAGGCTGCCATCTCGATGCGCACCGGGTCGGCCATGCGCTGGAAACCCTCCAGCCGAAAGACCATAGCCTATTGTTCATCGAAAATGTCGGCAACCTGGTTTGCCCGTCGGCGTTCGATCTGGGCGAAGCGCATAAAGTGGTGATTCTGTCGGTCACCGAAGGCGAGGACAAGCCGATCAAATACCCCGACATGTTCCATGCCGCCGACTTAATGATCTTGAACAAGACCGACCTGTTGCCGTACCTGGATTTCGACAGCGAGCAATGCATCCAGTATGCAAAACAGGTCAATCCGCGCATCAAGATACTGTCGCTGTCGGCCAAAACAGGCGAGGGGATGGACAGCTGGCTGCGCTGGCTGAAGGCCGAATTGGAGTTGCAGCGTATTGATTATGCCTAGTAACGTGATGAAAAACGGTGCGCACAGCGCACCCTACGCCCCAAAGGCAAGCCAATGACTATTACAGAAATAAAATCCCTGCCGGTTTCTGAGCGGATCATGTTGATGGAAGAAATTTGGGATAGTCTTTGTCATGAACATGAGCAGATAGAATCTCCACTGTGGCATCAGGATATACTTAGCGACAGATTGGAGCTGCTTAATTCAAAGCAAGCAACTTTGATTTCTTTGCAAGAACTCAAAAACACCAATCGATGACATCTAAAGAGCTGGTTGTCTTAGAACAAGTAGCATTTGATTTGAGGCAAGGGAAACTATTTTATGATCATAATCAGGAAGGAATCGGCGATTATTTTTTTGACAGTATCATTGCCGATATTGAATCTCTTAGATTGTATGGAGGTATACACAGTAAGCAATTTGGGCTTTACCGAATGCTGGCGAAGAGATTCCCTTTTGCGATTTATTACGATGTTTCCGAAACCGCCATTGTTGTTATCGCCGTACTTGATTTAAGACGTAATCCGGTAGAGTTACGCAAGTAATTAAACAGAACCTCCTCATCCCAAAAACTTTAATCAAAACCGAATCTATGTGCCTAGCCCTCCCCGCCCAAATCGTTGCCCTTGATATCCCCAACAACATGGCGACAGCCGCAGTCGGCAATGTCAAAGTCGAAGTGTCGCTGGCTCTGGTCGATGATGTCGCGCTCGGCGATTACGTTCTGGTACATGTCGGTTATGCGCTGAATAAAATCGATGAGGACGAAGCCTTGAAAACGCTGGCCTTGTTTGCCGAAGCCGGGTTAATGTCAGACGCATGAAATACATCAGCGAATTCAGGCAGCAAGACCTCGCCCAGCAGCTATCCAGAGCGATTGCGCAAACCGTCGATCCCGACCGGCATTACCGGCTGATGGAGTTTTGCGGCGGCCATACCCATGCCATTTTCCGCTACGGCGTTCAGGATCTGATGCCGGACAATGTCGAATTCATCCACGGCCCCGGCTGCCCGGTCTGCGTATTGCCGACCGGCCGCATCGACAATGCGATACAACTGGCCGAACGCCGGGACGTGATTCTCTGCACCTATGCCGACCTGATGCGGGTTCCGGCCACCGGCCGCAACAGTTTGCTGAAAGCCAAGGCAGGCGGCTCGGATATTCGGATGATTTATTCGACGCAAGACGCGTTAAAAATCGCCAGGGAAAATCCCGAAAAACAGGTCGTATTTTTCGCGATCGGTTTTGAAACCACCACGCCGCCGACCGCCGTCGCGATCAAGCAGGCGCAGGCCGAGAGTCTGACTAATTTTTCGGTGTTCTGCAACCATGTGCTGACGCCAGCCGCGATGCAGGCGATACTGGATGCGCCGCAACCGGTCGCAATCGATGCTTTTCTCGGACCGTCCCACGTCAGTACGGTAATCGGCAGCCAGCCTTATGAAATATTTGCCGAACGCTATGCCAAACCGATAGTCATCGCCGGTTTCGAGCCGCTGGACGTGATGCAGTCGGCCTTGATGCTGATTCGCCAACTCAACGAAGGCTGTCACGAGGTCGAAAACGAATACAGCCGCGCCGTCACCCGGCAAGGCAACCTGAAGGCGCAAGCGCTGGTGCAGGACGTGTTCGAGTTGCGGGCGCAATTCGAATGGCGCGGCTTAGGGTTAATTCCCGACAGCGCGTTGAAGCTGAAAAGCGGTTATGCCGATTTCGATGCCGAGCAGCGTTTTAACATGCCTGCGATTCAGGCGAGCGATGTTAAAGGCTGCGAATGCCCGGCCATTTTGCGGGGCGCGAAAAAGCCGCAGGATTGCAAGTTGTTGGGTACGGTTTGTACGCCGGAAAATCCGATGGGCTCGTGTATGGTGTCGTCTGAGGGAGCTTGTGCGGCGTATTGGTCTTATGGGCGGGTGCGTGGTTGATTGTGTTGAGTCGCTGCCGCGACGGGTTTGTTTTAATCGGGTTTCTCGCACCCGAGGGCGAGTCACTTTCTTTTGCTTCGCCAAAAGAAAGTAACCAAAGAAAAGGCGACCCGGTTGCCGCTTTGATCCTGCGCTCCTCACTTTCGACGGGGGTTGCCAGAAGGGCCATCCCTGGCCCTCCGGCAACGCGCTGCATCCATGCAGCGCCCCTAACGGGCTAATCCCGCCGAAAGCTCCGGTGCTCGGCGCGGCATACGGGAGTCCCCTACCAAAATTTGCGGGTGAACTGGATAAATTTGATTTCAAATGGAATGTGCAACAGAAAATAGTCTGGATTAAGAATAGCGAAATCCGAGGTTAATCGACACACTGTAGTCCTAAACTCAATCGACGCTATAGGCTTGCTATCTTTCTCCGTTCGTCCTGAGCCTGTCGAAGGATGAATGGAGAAAGATAGCAAGCTCCCCAGGAAGTTTTGATTAGGGTTCACAAAAAAGGGTAAAAAATGTTTTGGGTTTATATTCTTCGCTGTGCCGACGGCAGCTATTACACGGGACACACCGACAACCTTGAAATGCGAATCGGCCAACATCAGGCAGGAGAATGCGCGGGTTATACTGTAACGCGCCGTCCATTGAAGCTTGTCTGGTCGCAAGATTGCCCCACTCGGGAAGAAGCCTTGTCAGCTGAGAGGCAGATCAAGGGCTGGAGCCGCAAAAAGAAAGACGCCATGATGCGTGGCGATTGGGAAGAAGTATCTCACTTGGCCCAAAGTAAATCCGCTCATCCTTCGACAGGCTCAGGACGAACGGATTTACTTTTAAGTTCTCCCAAACAAAGTCGATGGGACTCTGATTGAGGGGTTTGGGTTTATACCTATTCTATTTCACATAGGGTCTGAAGAAAAATGATCGAAGAAAAGGAAAAACAGATAAATTTGGTTTCAAATGTACGGTGCAATAGCGATGCATACATATTGCGTCTTACTGCGTAAAAAAATAATATTCTTAACTATCCTCCATGAAAGATAAATCCAGTTTATTTGAACTAATTTCTGATTTCAAAGAAGAATTCCGAAGCCTTCTTCTTGATGCATTGAAAGAAGGATTAACACATGTTGGTCAAGCAGTTGAGACCAAAAAATACATCGGTCATTATTACAATTGGCCACAATTGTCTTATAGGAAAAATGGGCTACCAGATTTTTCTATAAATTCGCAAGGACCAATTCAGTACACGGATTGCTTTACAACGCGAGGAGGGACGGAACCTCTGATTGTTGAAGACAATATTACGTCTTTTAACAATCTTGTTACCTTTGTAGAAGAAAGACCAGATTTACTTAAACGCTTCTATCTTCAAGAATGGAAAGAGAATGCACGTGAAAATGATCTTTTTCCTGATATTCACAAATTTTTTATTAAATCACCAATAAAAGGTGCTATAGAAAGGTATGTGCATAAATACCAATCTTTTCTATATGAAGAAATTAAGGGAACAGAAACTATTGCGCCTATCATAAATTTTATTTTCAACAAAAAACTCTCTATTGACATAATCATTCCAATTTTATTCCTGGACTTTGAGCTAGATAAATTTACTATCACCGATGGTGTAGAAATAGTAAGAATAGAAGATCAGCTTCATCTTTCGCGTCATAACATAAAGTCATACAACATTAGCGTACATGAGTGCGTACTATCTTCCGCAACCCATGCGTTAATTCTAAAAAATTGGTCTGTGCCAAACGCAGAAAGCCTGCTTCGTTTCGATATTCTATATAATCCAACAGCTTACCCAATAGATTTAATTGAAAAATTTTTTGGAGTATTACGAATAGCGACAGGGGTTAATACAGGTTATGCCCAACTTCTGTCTTCACCAATTAAATGGGGGCATCTCCATTCTAAGGCAGATTTACCTGATCTTATAGGAGCAACAGTGCGCTCCTACCCTACCTGGTTCGAAAATTACTATTGGAACTTAGATTCTGTTCCGAAAATATCAGTGTCAGATATTGAAGTAATAAAGGATCTTTTTATTAAACTTATGGAATGTAAAGAAAACTCAATAGATATTGCCATCAAACGTCTAAATACATGCTTGGTTCGTGACACAGAGGAAGATTCCGTATTGGATGCAACGATTGCTTTAGAGGCATTATTTTCCGATGGCGGAACTCAAGAAATGACTCACAAATTAGCCATGAGAGTTGCCGCGTTATCCAAATTAACAGATGAATTTAAGAATGATCCGAAACAAGTATTCAAGGATATTAAAGGCATTTACAGCTACCGCTCTGCCATTGTTCATGGGAGCAAACAATTAGACAAAAAACGAGTTATTAAAATTAAAGAAGAAAAAACATCTGCTCATTCTGTGGCTATTGAATATCTTAGATTGTCGCTTAAGACATTACTACAGCATCCTGAGTATAGGAATCCAACAATAATTGATGACAAGCTGTTGCTTGCTAACACAAGTAAAGCCCAAGAAGAAGGTACACTTAAAATCAGACCTATCTGATTAGCCTAAAAATTCGGGATGATTTCCTCCCGTTTGCCGCGCCGAGCACCGGAGCTTTCGGCGGGAATAGCCCGTAGGGGCGCTGCATGGATGCAGCGCGTTGCCAGAGGGCCAGGGATGGCCCTTCTGGCAACCCCCGTCGAAAGCGAGGAGCGCAGGAAGCAAGCGGCAACCGGGTCGCCTTTTCTTTGGTTACTTTCTTTTGGCGAAGCAAAAGAAAGTAACTCGCCCTCGGGTGCGAGAACCCGATTAAAACAAAACCGTCGCGGTAGCGACACTTATTCAGACTTGATTGAATAGAGTTTAACCCCCTACAAGCTATCAAATTAAAAATGACCGTAACAGAATATTGTCGAAGTGGGACGGTTAAGCCGTTCATGGTTCGACAAGGCTCTCCTGAGCATAACCGAAGGGCTCACCACGAACGACTTAACCTTAAACTATGCCTCACCTTAAGTTGGCAGCTTTGAATAGAACCGGATTAAACAAAATGCCCAAAATTACCCAGTTATCGCAATTAGATTTAAACCAAACCTACAGTTATGCCGATTACTTGACCTGGCAATTAAATGAAGCCGTTGAGTTGATTAAAGGCAAAATCATGCTGATGTCGCCTGCGCCGAATGTAAAGCATCAAGATATTTCTGCAAATTTAACGACACTGCTGCACAACTTTTTTAAACATAAAAAATGCCGCGTTTATGCCGCGCCCTTTGATGTGCGCCTATACGACCGCAAAAAATCCATTCTAGCCAATCAAGACATTCATACCGTTGTCCAGCCTGATTTGAGTGTTATTTGTAACCCTGAAGTGTTGGACGAACAAGGCTGCAATGGTGCGCCCGACTGGATTATTGAGATTTTATCCAAGGGAAACTCCAAGCGGGAGATGCAAATCAAATTTGAACTCTATCGGGAAAGCGGAGTGCAGGAATACTGGATTGTTTATCCCAATGACCAAGCGATTCATCAATTTGTCCTGGATGATAACGGGCATTACCAACTTAAACACATGTATACGGATGATGACATCGCCACACCGCATTTATTTCCCGAATTGGCTGTTGATCTGACTGAAGTATTCGAAACTTGGCAAACGTAGTAAAACATCGTGTATCAAAAGTCAGCATCCGCCGAATACTTACCCAAAATCATCCTTATGCCCAATCCTTACACAACAAAATTAAATACAGCAACCGGCAAAGTCGACTTAAGCCACGGTGGCGGCGGCCGCGCGATGGCCCAGCTGATCGACGATTTATTCATCAAGCATTTCGACAACGATATGCTGCGCCAACATAACGATCAAGCCCTGTTCACCGTACCCGCAGGACGATTGGTGATCAGCACCGACGGCCACGTCATTTCGCCGCTGTTTTTTCCGGGCGGCGACATCGGTTCGCTGGCTGTGCATGGCACGGTCAATGATGTCGCTATGTCCGGCGCAAAGCCGCTTTATTTAGCGGCGGGCTTCATTCTGGAAGAAGGCTTTCCGCTGGCCGATCTGGAAAAAATCGTCATCAGTATGGCGGCGGCGGCCAAACGTGCCGGTACGCCTGTCGTCACCGGTGATACCAAGGTGGTGGAGCGCGGCAAGGGTGACGGCGTGTTCATTACCACGACCGGCGTCGGCATCGTGCCGGAAGGCGTCAATATTTCCGGCGACCGCGCGCAACCGGGCTGTGCGATTCTGGTCAGCGGCTCGATCGGCGATCACGGCGTTGCGATCATGGCCGGGCGGGAAAACCTGCAATTCGACACGACGATTGTTTCCGATTCCGCCGCGCTGAATTCGCTGGTCGCCGACATGGTTGCCGCAGCACCGGCCGACATCCGTTGTTTGCGCGACCCGACTCGAGGCGGCTTGGCGACTGCGTTGAACGAACTGGCTCAGCAATCCGGCGTCGGCATGGTCATCGACGAGACTCAGATTCCAATGAAATCCGAAGTCAAAGCCGCTTGTGAAATTCTGGGTTTAGACCCGCTGTATGTCGCCAACGAAGGCAAACTGGTGTGCATCTGCAATGCCGCTGCCGCCGAACGCCTGCTGGCGGTAATGCGGCAACATCCGTTGGGTCGCGATGCCGCGATCATCGGCGAGGTGATTGCCGACGAGCACGGTTTCGTACAGATGACCACGGCTTTCGGCGGCCGCCGCATCGTCGATTGGCCGGTCGGCGAACAGTTGCCGCGCATCTGTTGATGTCCGGCAGGGCGATTCGGGTTCGCGGTATTGTGCAGGGCGTCGGCTTCAGGCCGACGGTCTGGCGGCTTGCCCGGCAGCACCGGCTGACCGGCGAGGTCTGGAACGACGGGCTGGGCGTGATGATTCACGCCTATGGCCGCGACGAAGACCTTGAGGCTTTCATCCGGCAAATTCCGCTGCACAAACCGCCGCTGGCCCGGATCGACAGTCTGGAAATACAAGCTTTAGACGGACTGCCGCAGAGCGAAGAGTTTTGCATCGTCGCCAGTCGGCAAAATGGAGTAGAGACGCCTGTCGCCGCCGATGCCGCCACCTGCCCGGATTGTCTTGCCGAAATCGCCGATCCCGGCAACCGCCGCTACCGTTATCCGTTCACCAATTGCACGCACTGCGGGCCGCGTCTGTCGATCATCCGGCGCGTGCCTTACGACCGCTGCCATACCAGCATGGCGGAATTTGCGATGTGTCCGCAATGCCGGCAGGAATACGAAGATCCCGCCGACCGCCGCTTCCACGCCCAGGCTAATTGCTGCCCGGACTGCGGGCCCACGGTTAGTCTGGAGTACGGCTGTGTGAATGCAGAAGATACGGCTCCAAGGATGGTGAAGATAGAACAATTTGCCGACACTGATGAAACTCGGTGGATGCGCTACGCTTATCCACCCTACGATTTTTCGTCGGATGTAGGGTGGATAAGCGCGAGCGCATCCACCAAAGCCAATGGAAACAGCGAGGATTCGATCAGCTGCGCCGCCGAACTGATCCGGCAAGGCTACATCGTCGCTATTAAAGGCCTGGGCGGCTTTCATCTGGCCTGCAATGCGCTGGATGCCGCCGCCGTCGCCCGGCTGCGCGAACGCAAGCGCCGTTATGCCAAGCCGTTCGCATTGATGGCTAAAGATGTGGACATGATTACCCGTTACGCCGTATTGGACGAGCAGGAGGCCCGCGTCCTGAGCGACAAGGCCGCTCCGATTGTGTTGCTGGCAGCGCATGGCGAAACGCTTGCGCCCGGCATCGCACCGGACTACGACAAGCTTAATACCGCTGACTCAAACAATATAAAGCCCTCTCCAGAGGGAGAGGGTTGGGTGACGACTGCACGGATGCAGGAGGTAGAGCAACGCATGGAGCAGTTGCCGAGGGGAAATCAAAATAAGGAAGAATGCTTATTTTCATCCCCTCATCCCAACCTAGTCATGTCGGACTATCCTGTCCGCCACCCTGCGGGCAAGTGCAAATCCGCTCCCGGCGGATTTGTCCCTGAGGGAGAAGGAGCGCACGTACTGGGCTTCATGCTGCCCTACACGCCTCTGCACACGCTGTTATTAGAGGATTTGGACGCGCCGATTGTACTGACTTCCGGCAATATCAGCGACGAGCCGCAATGCACGGGCAACGACGAGGCGCGGGAAAAGCTTAGAGGTATTGCCGATTATCTGCTGCTGCATGACCGGGACATCGTCAACCGGCTGGACGATTCGGTGACGCGGTTAATGGACGGTCAAATGCGCTTGCTGCGCCGGTCGCGCGGTTACAGCCCGGAAGCGCTGATATTGCCGCCCGGTTTCGAGCAGGCCGGTCACATCCTGGCGATGGGCGCGGAGCTCAAGAACAGTTTCTGTTTGCTGAAAAACGGCCAGGCTGTCGTTTCCCAGCATATCGGCGATCTGGAAAACGCGGCGGTGCAGCGCGATTACCGCAACGCTATCGATCTGTACAAGAATCTTTACGGCTTCAAGCCCGAGCTTATCGCGGTCGATCATCATCCGGGGTATCTGTCTACCCAATACGGGC
>JALNYY010000029.1:0-8132 GCA_023229605.1 Methylobacter sp. | reverse complement strand
CAAACGTTGGCCGAAACCGAAGCGGCGGTTTTGGTGCCGGTGCAGCATCATCACGCCCATCTGGCCGCCTGTCTGGCTGAGCACGGCGTCGCACTGGATGCGCCGCCGGTATTGGCCGCCATTTTCGACGGCTTAGGGCTGGGCGACGACGGCGCGTTATGGGGCGGCGAATTTCTGTTGGGCGGTTATAAGAGCTGCACCCGGCTCGGCTGTTTCCAGCCTGTCGCCTTGCCCGGCGGCACTCAGGCGATGCGCGAACCCTGGCGCAACACTTATGCGCAGCTGCTGCATTATTTCGACTGGCAAACGCTGCAACAGGATTATGCGGATCTGGACGTCATCGAGTTGCTGGCAGGCAAGCCGCTGGCGACGCTGGCGACGATGGTCGGCAAAAATATCAACTCGCCGTTCAGCACTTCCTGCGGCCGCTGGTTCGATGCTTTCGCCGCCGCGCTCGGCCTGCACGGCGAACAGGTTTGTTACGAAGGTCAGGCCGCGATTGCGCTGGAGATATTGGCGACGCCGCTGTTTGCAGGCGAACAAGCCTATCCGCAAGCCTGGGCAATCGACCGTAGCGGAGAATTGTCGGTGTTAAGTTGGCAGGGATTATGGCAAGCGGTGCTGACCGATCTTAAGCGCGGCATCGATAAAGCGCGGATTGCCGCCCGCATCCATCACAGTCTGGTTGTCGCTACGGTCGAGCTGTTGAATAACCTGAGCCGCCGAACCGGCATCGACAGCATCGTGCTCAGCGGCGGCGTGTTCCAAAACCGGCTGCTGCTGGAAGCGGTGTCCGGGCAATTGCGGCAATGCGGTAAAACCGTGCTGTCGCCGCAACATTATCCGATGAACGATGGCGGTTTGGCATTAGGTCAAGCGGTGATTGCCGCGGCAAGGGCTTGATGAATGCGGCGGGTTTCTTTGGTTTCTGCGAATCCTGGTAGGCTGCATTCCCACCGCCAAGCGTGTTCGACCAGTGTATCCAGGTCTGCATAGGCAGGCTGCCAGCCCAATTCCCGCTTTATTCTGGTCGCATTAGCGACTAACCGGGCGGGGTCGCCCGGCCGGCGTTGGCCTTCCTGCACGGGGATATTCTTGCCGGTGACTCGCTCGGCCGCCCGGATGACGCTCTCGACCGAATAGCCGTTGCCGTTGCCCAGATTAAATGCGGTGGATTGTCCGTCCGATTGCAGGTATTGCAGGGCCAGCCAGTGCGCTTCGGCCAAGTCGAGGATATGGATGTAATCGCGGATGCAGGTGCCGTCCGGGGTATCGTAATCGCGCCCGAACACGGTAATGTGCGGACGGCGGCCCGAGGCGGCTTGCAGCACGAGCGGGATCAGGTGCGTTTCGGGGTCGTGCCGTTCGCCAAGCAAGCTTTCGGGATGCGCGCCGGCAGCGTTGAAATAGCGCAAGCACACGGATTTGAGGCCGTAAGCGCGGTCGTAATCGGCCAAGGCCTGCTCAATCATCAGCTTGCTGGAGCCGTAGGGATTGATAGGCCGCTTGGGGTGCGCCTCATCGATCGGGACGTAGTCCGGTTCGCCAAAGATGGCGGCGGTCGATGAAAAAATGAATTTATCGACGCTATGGGCGCGCATCGCGTTGAGCAGGTTGAGGGTGTTGACGGCGTTGTTCTGGTAATACTTGGCGGGGTCTTGCGCGGACTCGCCCACCTGGATGAACGAAGCAAAGTGCATCACGGCGTCGATCCGGTGCTCGCTAAACACTTTGTCGAGGACCAACCGGTCGGCAATATCGCCATGCACAAACCGGCCGTGCAGGACGGCATCGCGGTATCCGGTGGAAAGGTTGTCGAGCGTGACGACATCGACGCCTTTTTGGCCGAGCAGCCAGACCATATGCGAGCCGATGTAGCCGGCGCCGCCGACGACGAGAACAGTTTTAGGCGATGTCATTGGTTTTTAAATCCACTCTAAGCGATACAAATCAGCGCGCCGGTTCGCGAGATTGCGAGCGGCGCCGCGGGTACGAACTTGTTTTAACAAATCCAGATTGACGTCGGCGATCAGCGTCATTTCGGTGTTGGGGGTGGCTTCCGCCAATATCGCGTCATGCGGAAACGAAAAATCGCTGGGACTGAAAATGGCGGCTTGCGCATATTGGATGTCCATATTCTCCGCATACGGCAGATTTCCGACGCTGCCGGTAATCGCGACAAAGCATTCATTTTCAATCGCGCGGGCCTGGGAACAATAACGTACCCGCTGGTAGGCGTTTTTGGTGTCGGTCCAGAACGGCACAAAAATGATTTGCGCGCCCTGGACAGTCGCCAAGCGGGCGAGTTCCGGGAATTCGGAATCGTAACAGATCAATACCGCAATCTTGCCGCAATCGGTATCGAATACTTTTAACGCATTCCCGCCTTGAACGCCCCAGCAGCTGACTTCATCAATCGTGACATGGATTTTGTACTGGGCTTCAAAAGTGCCGTCGCGCCTGAGCAGCCATGACACGTTATAGAGTTCATGCGCGCTGTACTCGGGCATGGAACCGGCAATGATATTGATGTTATAAGACATGGCCATTTCCAATAAACCATTTCTTATTTCGCTGGTGAAACCGGCCAAGGCGCGAATGGCGTCGGGAGGGCTTTTATCGTTAAACAACCCCATCAGCGGTGCGCTCATGTATTCGGGAAAGAGTACAAAGTCGGCGTGGTAACCGGCTACCGCATCAATAAAAAATTCGGCATGTTTGAGCAATTCCTCGACGCTGGTCAAGGTTCGCATCTGCCATTGCACAACGCCTAAGCGGATGATGTTTTTTGAGCCGCCAACAATCGATGGCGTTTTCTCTATGTAATCAAGATTGACCCATTCAAGAAGGGTGGCGAATCCCTTAGACTCGGCATCTACAGGAAGATAACCGGTTAGCAGCTTACGGACATGGAAGCCGTTAAACAGCTGGAATGAAAGCACCGGATCGAATATTTCCCGGTTTTTGACTTCCTCGATATAACGCACCGGCGTTAACGTATCTGCGTATTTGGCATAGCCGGGAATCCGTCCTCCAGCGATAAACCGGCGCAGATTCAGGTTCCGGCATAATTCTTTGCGCGCATCGTACAATCTTCGGCCTAAGCGCAGCCCCCGGTATTTTGGGTGGACAAAAATGTCGACACCGTACAAGGTGTCGCCCAGCGGGTCATGATGGGTCAGATACCCATCGCCGGTAATTTGAGCGTAGGTATGGACATCGCCAAAGCGGGCATAATCAACGATCATGCTTAATGCGGCAGCCACTAATTGGCCGTTATCTTCAATAACGATTTGCCCTTGAGGGAAGCGGGTGATTTGAGAGGCATACTGGTCTTTTTTCCAGGCCCCGCCCAAATTACCGTAGACATGCTCCATTAAAACCGCAATATTATCGTAATCGTCAAGGGTTAGATGCCGGAGTAAAAGCTTGTGTTTTTTAGCCTTGTCTTTTTTCATAGTCATAAAGTATAACTTTGCTTTTTGACGGCTTTATGACAATGCGTATTTATCTGGCTGCGCATGTCCAATGTAAGGGATGGGACACGTAGGGCACTGATTAGGCGGATTTAAACGGATTCGAGGGAGGGCAATCTTCAGTGGGTAGGGCGCGCTGTGCGACTTTTATCTGTATCAATGCAGATGGACAGCCAACCAGACTGTGTGTTGTCCGGGCTGCGTCCATTCGACCCGGTGCCGGGTATGAGCAGGGATCAGTAAATAATCGCCTACATTTAAGTGGAAAGTTTGAAGGTCTTGTTCGTAAAGAATAACCGCTTCTCCCTGAAGCAGTATTACCCATTCATCGCCATCCTGATCGTACCATTGTCCTGCGGTTGTGGTATGGCCTTTGGATATAATGCGCTCAATCTGAATATTATCCCGCTTGAAGATGCATTCAATCAGTTCTTCCGGTAATTGACCCGGTATGTTTTTAAAAATGTTGGAATTAACAGGATTCATGTGATTCTGGGGCCGGCGGCGGGTTTGATTTTATGGATTCAGGGGGTAAATGATATTGTATAATGATCGTCATCCAGTATGCAGATACTCTGCAAGTAATGGAAAATAAATCACTAATTGTAGAGAGCAAGACGATCAGCAACGCATCGATAAGTTTACAGGGAGCAATGCCGGGGAAGCGATATGACCGCCGAACCGTTGCGGTTATCGGCGGCGGACCGGCCGGATTGATGGCGGCGGAGGTGTTAAGCCAGGCGGGGGTGAAGGTCGATCTTTACGATGCAATGCCGTCCGTGGGGCGGAAATTTCTGATGGCAGGGAAGGGCGGAATGAATATCACGCACTCCGAGCCGTTCGATAAGTTTCTGTCGCGCTACGGTTCCCGGCAGGCCCATATCAAACCGCTGCTTGACGCTTTTGGTTCCGAGGCTCTACGGGCATGGGTGCAGGGTTTAGGTATCGGGACTTTCATCGGTTCGTCAGGAAAGGTGTTTCCAGCCGATATGAAAGCCGCGCCTTTGTTACGCGCCTGGCTGCATCGATTGCGGGTAGACGGCGTCAGTTTTCATATGCGGCATCAATGGCTGGGTTGGAGCGGGCGGATGCTGCGGTTTCAAACGCCGGAAGGCGAAAGAAGAGCCAGCGCCGATGCGGTAATACTGGCTTTGGGCGGCGGCAGTTGGACTCGGCTCGGTTCTACCGGGGCGTGGGTGCCGTTGCTGGCCGGGCGTGGGGTTTCGGTGGAGCCGCTACAGCCTTCAAACTGCGGGTTTGACGTAGGTTGGAGCGAGTTTTTTCAGAGCCGTTTTGGCGGGCAGCCGCTAAAGTCGGTGCAAGCGTCTTTCACCAGTTGGGCAGGGCTTGAATTTTGCCAGGCGGGCGAAATGATCGTGACTGCCGACGGCGTTGAGGGCAGCCTGATTTATAAGATGTCCGCCTTGCTTCGCGAACAGATTGCGGAGACAGGAACGGCGACGATTTATCTCGATCTGGTTCCCGGCAAGGACAAACAGTTTCTGGTTGACAGGGTTTCACTGCCGCGCGGCAAGCACACCATGGCCAATCATCTCCGCAAGCGCATCGGCATTGACGGCGTAAAGGCCGGTTTGTTGAGGGAGGTTTTGTCAAAAGCGGATTTTGACGATCCGCTTCGTCTTTGCGAGGCTATCAAGGCGCTGCCGGTCAAGTTGGTTGCGGCAAGGCCGATTGATGAAGCCATCAGCAGCGCCGGCGGCGTCAGCTTTGAGGAGCTGGACGAGCGGTTAATGATACGGTCCCTGCCGGGCGTGTTCTGTGCCGGCGAGATGCTGGACTGGGAAGCGCCGACCGGCGGCTATTTGTTAACCGCCTGTTTTGCCGGCGGGCGAGTTGCAGGAGAGGGCGTATTGGCCTGGTTGCAGGCTGATTGCAATGTGACTGCAAAAGCAAATCGCTAAAGCTGTCGACGCCAGCGGCAGAAAATAAACTAGAATATGCACGAAAAAATTACCGGATCAAAGTCTATGTCGAAGAAAAGGGCCGCAAATGTTTTTAACTTTTATCAGGGCAGCGTATAAGGGCGGCTATGAAAACTCCAAAAAGTATTGAACCGTTGGTGCGGGATGGTCTTGTCGACGAAGTTATTCGTCCGTTAAAGAGCGGCAAAGAGGCGGCTGTCTATGTTGTTCTTTCCGAAGGCGAGATACGCTGCGCCAAAGTCTATAAAGACGTTAACAAACGCGGTTTCCACAAGCAGGCCCTGTATCAGGAAGGGCGCAAGGTGCGGAACAGCCGCCAGGCGCGCGCGATGGAAAAAAACACCCGGTTTGGCCGGAAGCAGCAGGAAGAGGTCTGGCAAAACGCCGAAGTCGATGCGTTATACCGTCTTGCCGCCGCCGGTGTGCGCGTTCCGCAGCCCTATAACTTCGTCGAGGGCGTGCTGCTGATGGAACTGGTGACCGATGAACACGGCAACGCCGCGCCCCGGCTTAACGATCTTGAGTTGAGCCGGGAACAAGCGCTTGAATACCACGGCTTGCTGATTAAGGAAGTGGTCAGGATGCTTTGCGCAGGCATTGTGCATGGCGACCTTTCCGAATACAACATACTGGTTGACGCCAACGGCCCGGTCATCATCGATCTGCCGCAGGCCGTTGACGCGGCGGCAAACAATAATGCCGCCCGGATGCTGGAGCGCGATGTCGACAATCTGGCCGATTATTTCGGCCGCTTCGCTCCCGAGCTGCTGACTACCCAATACGGCAAAGAAATCTGGAAGCTCTACGAGAGCGGCGATTTGACGCCGCAAGTCGAATTGACCGGCCGGTTCAAGGGCAGCACCAAAGTGGCGGATGTTCGCAGCATCATGCGGGAAATCAAGGATGCGCGGGATGAAGCGTTGCAACGGCGTTATGAACGGGAAGATTAGCCATGAGTGACCAACAACCTGGAAACCCGCTGCATGGCGTTACTCTGGAAAGGATACTCGAAGAGCTGGTAGTCGATTACGGCTGGGCCGAATTGGGCCGGTTGATCGATATCCGGTGTTTTAATAACGATCCCAGCATTAAGTCGAGTTTGAAGTTTTTAAGAAAGACGCCGTGGGCGAGAAAGCAGGTTGAAGAGCTTTATCTATATGAAAAATAAGGCCGAATGTTATGTTTATAGCGTCTTTTTAGTAAGGTGACTTTCGATAAGATCAATCCGCTTCCTGAACTTTAGCTTGAAAATACTCATTTAGAAAAATACAGTTGACTACGATAAAAAAAACCTCCAGTGTAGGCGAGTGTCTTACAATTTAACCACATTCGGTATAAACGCTATGACTACTACGCAACTTTCAATCAGGCTTTCGGATGATCTAAAGAAAAGCCTTGAGGCAATCAGTAAAATTTCTCATCGTTCGCAAGCGCAAATTGCAACTAAAGCAATAGCCGAATATGTGAAAAAAACCGAATGGAAGCTTAAGTCCATACAAGAAGCCAAGAAAGAAGCGGACAATGGTATTTTTGTCTCTCAAGAAGCTACCCTGGATTGGTTGGATTCATGGGGGAATGAAAACGAACTGCCGGCACCTGAACCCGATATATTCCCTAACAAGCAAACATGAAGTTTGTTTTACTGCCATCTGCAAAAGAAGATTTAAAGGAAATCAGGCAATATATTTCCAAGGAAAATCCTACCGCTTCAAAAATGGTTTCCGAAAGAATAAAAAAAGCTTTATTGATGCTAACCGAACAGCCGCTTATCAGGCATGTTACTGATGATGAAGAAGTTCTAGAATGGCACATACCGGGACTTCCCTATACTTTGCCCTATCGAATCGTTAACAACGAAATTCAAATACTTCGTGTTTTCCATGAAGCACAAAATAGGCCGGGTAAATGGGAATGCAGTTAACGCAATGAGTATGAGCTACTGATTGCACCTTGCCGTGTCCATTTAATGGATTTTTATATCCGGCCTCAGCGTCGTAGGCTGGGTTGAATGCAATGAAACCCAGCATTGTTCGCATTAAATCTGGTTTTCGCGTCGCTCTACCCAGTCTACGCTACTCATAAAAATTCCATTGTGTCATAAAAAATTATAGGGGAGGTTATTTGATGGTGACTTTAACATCATAGCCCCTGCCAGTTGGCCAATCATGCCGAGCTATCTCTACTGTAGCTTTGCCAATGTTTTCGGCAGCACTTACACCTTTGGTTATGGCGGATTTTAGCTGCTTGGGTAATTTTTTCCCCGTTTCCTTTATGCTCAACGCTTCAGCCGCTTTTAATAATTCTTGATGTGCCGAGGATGCAGATGTCCCATCATTGACATTAAGCATCAAATAAGTCAGCTCTACTGAGCTACTATTTCCTTCAAGGTAAAAAGCAAGATTATTAGCTAATCCTTTACTTGAACCAAGCTGTTTGTAATCTGATTCACAACCAAATTGATCGTATTCATTTTTCCAGCCGCTCGTTGTTAAACCAATTTCATCGAGAAGGATATACTCCTCACAAATCAAAATTTGGTTTAGAAGTAGCCAATAAAGCCATGATTTATTTATAATCAAGCAATGTCAAATCGTTACCACCTAACTCAAGCCGAACTCGACGAGCTGGAATATGAGCATCGCCATACCAGCGACAAGCGCTATGCGGATCGACTCAAAGCCGTGTATTTGCTAGGTAGTGGCTGGCAAGTCAG
>JALNYY010000028.1 GCA_023229605.1 Methylobacter sp. | reverse complement strand
AAACCCTGTCGCGGCTGAACCGTACTTATCCCGGCAAAGCGGAAACGGGCACTTTTGTGTTGGATTTTTTCAATGAGCCGGAAGATATACTCAATGCCTTTCAGCCCTATTACCAAACCGCCGAACTGGCCGATGTTTCCGACCCGGATTTAATCTTTGATTTATACGACAAGCTGCGCGCCGCCGGTATTTTTACCTGGCAGGAAGTCGAACAGTTTTACGGGGCGTTTTTAGTAAAAAGCAAAAGTAACGCGGCAATCTCCAATATTTGCAAACCCGCAGTAGAGCGTTGGCAAAAACGGTATCAATCAGCCGTTGACGCGTATAAACAAGCCAAGGACATGTTTGAGCGCACCAAGAAGACTGCCGATCCGGTGCTGATGGCTAATGCGGAAAATAGCTTCAAGGAGTGCAAAAAAGAGAAGGATGCCTTGGAAATCTTTAAAAAGGATTTGGGTACGTTTGTACGCTTTTATGAGTTTATGTCGCAGATTGTCGATTACGACGACAAGGCCTTGGAAAAACTCAGTCTGTATGCACGCAATCTGCGCCCCATGCTGCGTGAAACGTTTATGGAGGAAGAGGGAATAGACTTAAGCAACGTGGTGCTCAGTCATTACCGTCTTTCGGTCATTCGTCAGCAGGACTTGAAGCTAAAAGAAGATTCGGCGGATTATAAGCTTGAACCCGGAGAGGGCCTGGGGACTGCTAAAGCAAAAGATAAACACGAAGAATTCATCTCGCAGATCATCAGCCGTTTGAATGAGCTTTTTATTACCGATCACTTAACGGAAAAGGATCTGGTAAATTATGCGTATACGATCAGGGATAAAATCAGCGAAAATGAATCGGTCATGAAGCAAATCGCCAATAATTCTACTGAGCAGGCGATGCTGGGCGACTTTACCAAAGCCGTCGATGATGCGATTATGGACAGCAGTGAGGTGCATCAAAATCAAATGATGCAGTTATTATCCGATCCCGCCAGAGCAGCCGGTTTTGCTAAGGTGGTATTTGATTTGTTGAAGTTGGCTGAGTGAGGTGTGACGGATGACATTTGACGGTTCAAAAGATTTTGACGCCGCAATGCGGCAGTTCCTGGACGACGAGCTGGTAGAGGCCGCATCAAAGCAGGCGCAACCAGATTGTTCGTGCGCCCCGGAAAAAGCGCAGCCGTCAAGCGCCGACATGCAGCAACAGCCTGAGCCGCCGCCTGTGAGCGCGGCGGAGGCATCCGCCCTTCGGCAAGCCGGATCACCCGATGCCACTAATGCAACGCCGCTGCGATTCAGGCAGGAAATTGCCCATATTGCGTCAACGGTGCTGAAGATTCCGCCGGACAGGCTGGATGTCAGGGAAAACATGTCCCGCTACGGCGTCGACTCGATTATCGTCACCGAAATCATGAAGCGCATTTCAGACCTGCTGGACTTGCCGATTGCGCCGACCGTTTTTTTCGAGGCCCGGCATCTGGACGAATTGGCCGACATTTTGTATCAGCGTTACCGCAAGACGATCGAGAAGCGGGTGCTGAACGAAGAAGTTCAGCCGGTCGATAAGGTGTCGCACGATGCCGGTTCTGTTCGGTCGGTTGGCACGGCCGACATCGACAGCGCCGAAATCGGTTCCGAGGTTAAAAGCTGGATCAGCAAATTCAGGGCCAGCGTTGGGTCGCAAGCCCCTGCTGGTGCAGAAACGGAATACCGGGAAACGCCGGAAAATGTTCGCAGCTCCGGTGAAACCGGCTACGAACCCGTTGCGATCATCGCAATGGAAGGCATATTCCCGGATAGCCCTAATTTGCAGGAATTCGAAAAACACCTGCGTCAGGGCGACGACTGCATCAGCGAAGTTCCGGCCGACCGCTGGGACTGGCAAAAGGTTTACGGCGACCCGAAGCAGGGCGAATTTACCAAGGTCAAATATGGCGGCTTTGCGCCGGACATCGACAAGTTCGATCCGCTGTTTTTCGGCATGTCGCCGCGCGAAGCGGAACTGATGGACCCGCAACACCGGCTGTTTATCCAGTGCGTCTGGAAACTGATCGAGTCGGCCGGTTACGCGCCGAAATCGCTGTCCGGCCGCAAAATCGGCCTGTTTATGGGCATCAATTTACAGGATTACGCGCACCTGATCGACCGTGCCGGCGCGATGGAGGCGCTGCACCTGACCAGTCTCGGGCACATGTTCTGTCCCAACCGGCTGTCCTTTTTCCTCGACATACACGGCCCCAGCCAAGTCATCGACACCGCCTGCTCGAGTTCGCTGGTGGCGCTGCATCGGGCGGTGTTGAGCATTCAGCACGAAGGCTGCGAAATGGCGATAGCGGGCGGCGCAAACCTGCTGATTTCGCCGGACATGCACATCATGTACAGCAAGGTCGGCATGATCTGCGAGGACGGGCGCTGTAAAACCTTTTCCGAGCAGGCCAACGGCTATGTGCGCAGCGACGGCGTCGGCGCGGTGCTGCTGAAATCGTTGAAACGGGCCGAGCGGGACGGCGATACCATCCTGGCCGTGATCCGGGGTTCCGCCGAAAATCATGGCGGCATGTCCACATCGTTGACTGCGCCGAATCCGAAAGCGCAGGCCAGCCTGATTGTCGAGGCGCATCAAAAGGCCAACATCGATCCGCGCAGCATCGGCTACATCGAATGCCACGGCACCGGCACGTCGCTGGGCGACCCGATTGAAATAAACGGCCTGAAAATGGCGTTCGAGCAACTGCACCGAAGCACCGGCGTTGCGATGCCGAATGCGGCCTATTGCGGCCTGGGCTCGGTCAAATCGAATATCGGTCATGCGGAAACCGCAGCCGGTATCGCCGGGGTTATCAAGGCGGTGCTGGCGCTCAGGAATAAGAGGCTGTACCGGAGTCTGCACTGCGACGCTATCAACCCGATGATAGAGCTGGAGCAGTCGCCGTTTTTTATTTTGCAGCAGGGGCGGCCCTGGCAGCGATCAGTCATCGACGGCAAGGAGCAGCCAAGACGCGCAGGCGTCAGTTCATTCGGCGCAGGCGGCTCCAATGCTCATGTGGTGATCGAGGAATATAGCGAAAAACCGTTGCCGCCGGTGCAACGATCTGCGTCGGCGCTGATCCTGCTGTCGGCCAAGAACGAAGCCCGGCTAGTCGACGTGGTCGAAAATTTGCTTGGCTTCCTGAACGAGATGCCGGAGTCGGAAACGCCGGATATGGCGGATATCGCCTTCACCTTGCAGGTTGGGCGCGAGGCCATGGCCGAACGGCTGGCTGTTATCGCGGATTCGGTTGCGGAATTGAAGGTAAAGCTCAGCCGGATGGATGTCGCCGATTGCTGCAAAGGCACGGTCAAACGCAATAAGGCGTTGAATGAGGATGACGCCTTAGCGGCAACGCTTAGACAATGCTTTGCCGAGGGCGATGTCCGGCAATTGGCCGAGCTGTGGGTCAAGGGCGTTAATATCGACTGGCAAATGCTGTATGCCGAAACAGCGTTTGCCGGCAGGCGGCCGCGCCGGGTTACTCTGCCTTCGTACCCCTTCGCCAGACAGCGTTACTGGCTGCCGGAAACCGGCGGCAACAGGCGCATCGGCCAGGCTCCCACACAACTGCATCCGTTGATGCACCAGAACACTTCGGACCTTTCCGAGCAGCGCTTCAGTTCCGTGTTTAGCGGCACCGAGTTTTTTCTGGCCGACCATGTGGTGATGGGCGAGAAGGTGCTGCCCGGCGTCGCCTACCTGGAAATGGCGCGGGCGGCAATAAGACAGGTTAGCGCGGAGGCGAACGGCAACCCGGTTAATATCCGGCTGAAAAACGTGGTCTGGGCCAGACCGTTCGTACTCGGCAAGCAAGCGACGCCGTTGCATATCGGTTTGTATCCGGAGCAAAACAATCAAATTGCCTACCGGATTTACAGTAAAGTTAATGATGAGCCTGTTTTACACAGCCAGGGCACGGCGGTGCTGCAAGCTGAATCGTCTGCAGATGCTACGGTGGAAAAGCTCAATCTGGCCGTGTTGCGGGACAAAATAACCGCCGGAAGGCCGGAACAGAATAGTCTTGATGCAGGGCGGTGCTATGACGCGTTCAGGGCCATGGGCATAGAGTACGGGCCGGGTCATCAGGGGCTGGAAACGGTTTATTATTCCGCTCCCGGTAACACAAAGCCCTCTCCAGAGGGAGAGGGAGCGCACACTTTCAGTTCAACAGTGCTAAGAGCAATCGCCCCGCCACAGGTATTAGCAAAACTGGTATTGCCCGCCTGTGTAGAAAACGGCGCGGCGCAATTCGTGCTTCATCCGGGCTTGATCGACTCCGGTCTGCAAGCCTGCATCGGACTGATGGCCGGCTCCGGCCATGCGCTGCCGACAGGTGCAGCAACCGGCGCGTCCGAGTTCCCTGCGTCGTTGCCTTTTGCGCTGGATGAACTCACCCTGCTGGCCCGGCCGTCGGCAACGCTGTGGGCGTGGATACGCTACGCCGACGGCAGTTCGCCGACCGATAAAGTGCAAAAACTGAATATCGACTTGTGCGACGATCAAGGCAGGATCTGTGTCCGCATGAAAGGTTTTTCCTCCCGGGCCCTGGAGCAAAAACAACCGGCCGAAACCAGCGCCACGCTGATGTGCAAGCCGGTGTGGGCGGATCAGGCCGTAGCCGCCGATGCAGACAGCCAAGCCTGGTCGCGGCATCTAATCGTGCTGTGCGATTTGGATGGACAGTTTCCCGAATCGACAGAACAGGCAATCGCTGGGCAGGTCGCCGGTGCAAGCTGTCAGCGACTGCATTTGAACGGGGCTATCGAAGACAGCTACCGGGATGCGGCTATCAAGATTTTCGAACTTATCAAGCAGGCTTTTACTCAAAAAACTACCGGCAATACGTTATTCCAGGTCCTGATTCCGGGACGCGGAGAAGGCATGTTGCTGGCCGGTTTGTCCGGACTGCTGAAAACCGCAAGCCGGGAGAATGCAAGATTTTTCGGGCAACTGATCGAACTGGACGCCGGTGAAACCGGGAACGGGCTGGCGGCAAAAATTATCGCCGACAGCCGGACGCCGGAACAGGCGCAGATTCGTTACCACGGCGGCGCGCGGCAGGCGTTGCGCTGGCAGGAAGCGGATATTGCAGGGTCGCCGGCCGTGCCGTGGAAAGATAACGGTGTCTACCTGATTACCGGCGGCAGCGGCGGGCTGGGGCTTTTATTTGCAAAGCAAATTGCCGGACATGCCAAAAACGCTACGGTGGTTTTGTGCGGGCGCTCAGCATTAAGTCCGCAAAAACAGGCGCAGATCGACCGGTTGTCCTCATCCGGCCTCAACGCCGAATACCGGCAACTGGATGTCGGCAGGCGGCAGGACGTGGATGATTTGATTGCAAGGCTGCTTGATGCGCATGGCCGTATCGACGGCATTTTGCACTGCGCGGGTTTGCTTCAGGATAATTTCATTCAAAAAAAATCGGCGCAGGAATTTACCGAAGTCCTCGCTCCGAAAGTGGCCGGAACCCTGCATCTGGATAACGCCGCTAAAAATGTCGACCTGGATTTCTTTGCCTTATTTTCATCGGCTGCCGGAGCCTGGGGCAGCGCTGGGCAGGCGGACTATGCCGCCGCCAACGCGTTTATGGACGCTTTCGCAGAGTATCGCAACGAACAAGTCAAGGCTGGGCAGCGGCGCGGACACACTCTTTCAATCAACTGGCCGCTGTGGGCGGATGGCGGCATGCGCATGGAAGCCGCGGCGGAAGCCATGATGCAGCAGACCACGGGCATGGTCGCGTTACCGGCCGAAAACGGCATTGACGCATTCAACCGGATTATGGCGTCCGGCGCAGCGCGGATGATGGTCATGCAGGGTTCGCCGACGCGCATCCGGCGGCTGTTGGTCACGCCGGAAAAAACGGTCAAAAAGATTACGCCGCACAGGAATGATGACATTGCGACCGGCCCGCAAATCGATACCGGCGAACTGCAAGCCAAAATCCGGCACATGCTGTTGCAGGCCGTAGCGAAACTGATGAAGTTTGAGCCGGACGATCTGGACGCGGATGCCGAGTTCAGCGATTACGGCTTTGACTCGATCACGCTGACGGATTTCTCGAATAAACTGAACCAGCAATACCGGCTGGAACTGACGCCGACGATTTTCTTTGAATATCCGACCATCGCCGATTTTGCCGACTGGCTGGCTTCGGAATATCCATTCGTGTTCGCGCAGGCATTCGGCTTGCAGGCGAGACCGGCACAAAGCAGAGAGTCCGCAGCTTATCAAGCGCCGGATCACAGCGAGTACGGTGACCAACCGGTTTCAACGCCGATCCAGCCGCATGCGCGGTTTACGAATGCGGCCGGCGCAGATGAATCGGCCGGCGACACCGACAAATCCGTTGCGATCATCGGCATCAGCGGCCGTTTCCCGATGGCGAGCGATCTCGACCAGTTCTGGAGCAACCTGCTGGAGGGGAAAGACTGCATCAGCGAGATCCCGGAAGACCGCTGGGACTGGCGGGCCTTATACGGCGACCCCGCGACCGAGGCGAACAAAACCAATATCAAATGGGGCGGTTTTATCGATGGCGTCGGCAATTTTGACGCGCGGTTTTTCGGTATTTCGCCGAGGGAAGCCGAATTGATGGACCCGCAGCAGCGCCTGTTGATGCAGTATGTCTGGAAAGCGATAGAAGATGCGGGCTATTCGGCGGCCAGCTTGTCCGGCGGCAACACCGGCATATTCATCGGCACTGCTTCCAGCGGTTACGGCGAGCTGATGGCCAAAAGCGGTTCGGCGATCGATAGATACAGTTCGACCGGCGTGGTCGGTTCGGTGGGGCCGAACCGGGTGAGCTATTTCCTGAACCTGCACGGACCGAGCGAGCCGGTCGAAACGGCTTGTTCGAGCTCATTGGTCGCCATCCACCGGGCGCTGTCGGCCATTGCGAACGGCGATTGCGACCAAGCCATCGTCGGCGGCATCAATCTGATCATCAGCCCGGAAACGCAGATCAGTTTCAACAAGGCGGGCATGCTTTGCGAGGACGGGCGCTGCAAAACTTTTTCCAGCCAGGCCAACGGTTATGTGCGCGGCGAAGGCGTCGGCATGCTGTTTTTGAAAAAGCTGAAAGCGGCGGAACAGGCGGGCGACCATATTTACGGGGTCATCCAGGGCAGCGCCGAGAACCACGGCGGCCGGGGCAATACACTGACTGCGCCGAACCCGAAAGCGCAGGCGGAATTGCTGAAAGCGGCTTACTCCAGGGCGGGCTTCGACCCGCGCACGGTCAGCTACATCGAAGCGCACGGCACCGGCACGGAGCTTGGCGACCCGATTGAAATCAATGGGTTGAAAACGGCATTCAGGGACTTGTATCAGGCCACCGGAACGGCTGACATCACGGCGGCGCATTGCGGGCTGGGTTCGGTTAAAACCAATATCGGCCATCTGGAGCTGGCGGCCGGTGTCGCCGGGGTCATCAAGGTGCTGCTCCAGCTTAAACATAAAACGTTGGTCAAGAGCCTGCACTGCGATGAAGTGAATCCCTATATCCAATTGCAGGACAGCCCGTTTTACCTGGTTCGGGATAACCGGGAGTGGACGCCGCTGCGCGACCCGGAAGGGCGCGAACTGCCACGGCGGGCCGGCGTCAGCTCGTTCGGTTTCGGCGGCGTCAATGCGCATATCGTGATTGAGGAATATCAAGGGCAGCCGAAGCATGCCGGGGTTGGAGAAGAATCGGAGCTGCCCAGCCTGGTGGTGCTGTCGGCAAAAGATCAGGAGAGGCTGAAAGCTTACGCCGCAGAGTTGCTGAGGTTTATAAGCGCCGACTCCGCAGCGGATAGCCAAAATGAGCCGCTGGATTCCGGCCATGCGCGGCAAGTCCTGTTGGGCACGGTTCGCTCCCTGGTCGCAGGCATATTGCAGATAGACCGGAACGAAATCGAACCGACGCATGCGCTGGATGATTACGGCTTCGATGCTATGCACCGGACGATGCTTCTGGCGAAGCTGCAACAGGCGTTCGAACTTGAAATCGAGGCCAAGACGCTCCTTGATAACCACAGCATCGCTGCAATTGTCACCGGAGTGCTGGAAAGCCATCCAGTGCTGCGTGACCGCCTGGACCGGGAAGAGGCTATTACGGATTTAGAGCCGGAACGACCGGCCCTGAACAGGCCGGAAGGCAATTTCAGCTTGGCCGATCTTGCCTATACGCTTCAGGTCGGCCGGGAGCCGATGGACGAACGCTTTGCAGTTATTGCAGGTTCCATTGACGAGCTGGAATATAAACTGCGCGCCTTTATCGAAGGACGGGCCGATACGGTCAACGACTTGTATCTGGGGCAGGTCAAACAGCATAAGAATATTTTGGCCGCCTTCGCAGCAGACGAGGAATTGCAGGAAGCGCTGGAAAAATGGATGCAACGCGGGAAATTCTCCAAATTGCTGGACATGTGGGTCAAAGGCTTGAACCTTGATTGGGAAAAACTGTACGGCGAATCGAAACCGTACCGCAACAAACCCCACAGGATTTCCGCGCCCGGCTATCCGTTCGCCGAACAGCGATACTGGATAGAAGCACGATCTGCAGGTATACAGAGCCAAACAGCCGGTTCCGCGTACTTGCATCCCTTGGTGCATCAAAACGTATCAACATTGCAGCAGTGCAGATTTTCCGCCACGTTGGCCGGAAACGAGTTTTTTCTGGCGGATCACCGGGTGCAGGGGCAAAAAGTGTTGCCGGGCGTGGCCTATCTTGAGATGGCGCGCGCGGCGGCGGTGATTGCGGCAGGGGGTGAACGCCCTCCGCAAACGCTATTCCGGCTACAAGATGTCGTTTGGATCAGGCCGCTTATCGTCAATCAGTCTCAGGACATCCGGATCGACCTGACGACCGGTGCGGACGGCGGCATCAGTTACCGGATTTTTAGCCCGGCAGTAACTGACGGTTCATTGGAACAAACCAGGCAAGTCCTCAGTCAGGGCGTAGCCACGTTCATCCCGGCAGTCAATCCGCCCCGGCTCGATCCGGGCGCAATGCTGGCGCAGCCGGGCATGAACCGGTTTGATTCCGGACAGTGCTACTCGTTATTTAGCGCCCTGGGGTTTGATTATGGCCCCGGACATCAGGGGCTCACCGAGCTGTATGCAGGGAACGGGCAGGTGTTGGCCAAACTGGCGCTGCCTGGACCGGTGCAGCATACGCTGGACCAGTATGTGCTGCACCCCAGTCTGATGGATTCCGCGCTGCAAGCGTCCATCGGTTTGGTCATGAGTGCAGGAACGCAAACGGACACCCGGTTAAAACCCTCGCTGCCGTTCGCGGTGGAAACGGTAACCGTATTCAGCGCCTGCGCCGGCTCGATGTGGGCCTGGGTGCGCCGCCCTGCAGGCAGCTCAGAAAGCGACCGGGTGCAGAAGCTCGATATAGACCTGTGCAACGATCAGGGGCAGGTTTGCGTGCAGATTAAGGGTTTTTCCTCGCGCGTGCTGGACACTGACGGCGCTACGGATGAAACCGGTTCAGCCGCGAAGCCAGGCAACGCCGCGTTGCCGACAACTGATGGGCATAAACAGCCGGCGCCGGTTGATGCCGATGAACTCAGGATTAAGGCCATCGAGTATTTCAAGGAACTGTTGTCGGTGGCGCTTAAGTATCCGTCCGGTCAGATCAGGGCTAATGAAGCGCTGGAATCCTATGGCATAGATTCCATGATGGTGATGGAATTGACTGCTGCGCTGGAAAAGTCTTTCGGAAAATTGTCGAAAACATTGTTTTTCGAATATCAAACGCTGGACGAACTGGTCGGGTATTTTCTGGATGCACACAGGCCCCAGTTGCTGAAACTGCTTGGCGTCAATAAACCGGACGCGGACGGCGCCGTTGCCGCATTGGCCGATAGTACGGCGGTGCAATCGGTCGGAATGGCGCTCGCGCCGGAACCGGCTGTAAGCGCTTTTGCGGTTGCGCCTGCAAAGCCTGCGGCGGGCGCTCTGGATATTGCGGTTATCGGCCTGTCCGGGCGTTATCCGCAGGCGAGGGATATTGAGGCATTTTGGCTGAACCTGCGCGACGGCAGGAACTGCATTACCGAAGTGCCCGAAGAGCGTTGGGACTGGCGCGCCTATTACAGCGAAGACCGCAGCCAACCGGGTCGGCACTCCAGTAAATGGGGCGGCTTTATTGCCGATGTGGATAAATTCGATCCGCTGTTCTTCAATATTTCTCCGCGCGAGGCCGAATATATGGACCCGCAGGAGCGGCTGTTCCTGGAGCATGCCTGGATGGCGATGGAAGACGCCGGATACCGGCGCGAGGATTTGCAAAAGCCGGCGCCGGGTTCGCTTAACGGCGACGATTTGCCCGCACAGGTGGGCGTTTATGCCGGAGTCATGTACGGCGAGTACCAGCTGTTGGGGCTGGAAGCCGCTTTGCTGGGAAAACCCACGGTAACCGCCAACGTCTATGCCGGCATCGCCAATCGCGTATCGTATTTCTTGAACCTGCACGGCCCCAGCATGACCGTCGACACCATGTGTTCCAGTTCGCTGACGGCAATACATCTGGCTTGCCAGGATCTGAAGCTGGGGCGCACCGATCTTGGCCTGGCCGGCGGCGTCAATATCAGCATACATCCGAATAAATACCAGATGCTCAGTTCAGGACAGTATATTTCCAGTTCGGGCCAGTGCGAAAGCTTCGGTTCCGGCGGCGATGGCTATGTTCCTGGCGAGGGCGTCGGCGTCGTGCTGCTGAAACGGCTGGCGGATGCCGAACGCGACGGCGATCATATTTACGGTGTGATCAAGAGCAGCGCGTTGAATCACGGCGGCAAAACCAACGGTTACAGCGTGCCGAATCCCAATGCGCAACAGATGGTGATTAGCAGGGCCTTGCGTGACGCCAAAATAGATCCCAGAACGATCAGTTATATTGAAGCGCACGGCACCGGCACCAAGCTGGGCGATCCGATAGAAATTACCGGCTTGAGCAAAGCGTTCGGCAAAAACACTGCGCCGGGGCACAGCTGCTGGATCGGTTCGGCCAAGTCCAATATCGGCCATTGCGAATCGGCGGCCGGCATAGCCGGCTTGACCAAGGTGCTGCTGCAAATGCGCGAGGGGCAGATCGCGCCGTCGCTGCACTCGCAAACGCTGAACCCCAATATCGATTTTTCGGCTACGCCGTTTCAGGTGAACCAGCAATTGCGCGAATGGCAGCGCCCGGTCGTCGACGGTCAAGTTCAGCATCGGGTCGCGGGTGTTTCCTCATTCGGCGCCGGCGGCTCCAATGCCCACATGGTGGTTGAGGAGTATATCAAACCGGAAACCGGTGCGGCGGCGCGACCGCCCGCGCCCTGCGCTTTTGTGCTGTCAGCCAGGACAGAGCAGCAGCTCCGGCAATATGCCGAACGCCTGTTGCAGTTTGTGCACCGGCATCAGGCGGATTTGTCGCTGCCGGATACGGCTTATACCCTGCAAATAGGGCGGGAGGCCATGCAGCAACGTCTGGGCTTCATTGCCGGGTCGGCGCAGGAATTGATTGAAAAACTGAACCGGTTTTTGCAGGGCAATCACGATGCGCTTTACCTGGGCCGAACCCGATATGGAAACGCAACAGAACCTTTGGCCGGGCAAGATCATCAAAGCATGGCCGGGCTGATTTCCGGCCGCCGCTATGACACGCTGCTGGCAGAGTGGGTTAAGGGGCAGGGCGTCGATTGGCGTCTGCTGTATGCTGATGACGCCAAACCGCCATTGCGCATCAGCCTGCCGACCTATCCGTTTGCAACAGAGCGTTACTGGCTGGAGCTGCCGGGGCAATCCGGCCGGCCGGCAAGCGTCGAAACGGCGGTCAGTCCTGATGCGTTGATGTTATATCCGGTCTGGAAAGAGCAGGTCGCCCGGCAAACGCCGGTTGAAAGCGAATATGTTGAGCATAGGGTTCTGTTTACCGGTGCGGCGATTGAAATTCCCGGCGCTGTCTGCATGCCGCTGCATTCCGGCGGCAGTGAAATGGATCAGTGCTTTAACGGCTATGCCGTCCAGGTGTTTGCTCAGGTCAAGGAATTATTCGGGCGCAAACCGGGCGGACGAGTCTTATTGCAGGTTGTGAACGGCGCCGGGGAGCACCGGTCCGCTTGCCCGGATCAATTGTTGGGCGCGCTGGCGGCGATGCTGAAAACGGCGCAGATGGAAAATCCGCAGTTTACCGGCCAGCTGATCGAGCTGGATGCGGCCTGTGACCCGGCCAAACTGGCTGCCATGCTGCATGAAAATGGGCTGGCTCCGGCTGAACAGCATGTCCGCTACAGCCAAGGGAAGCGGCAGGTAATGGCCTGGGCTGAGCTGGATGGCGTCCGGCAACAAGCCATACCGGTGTGGAAACAGGGCGGTGTTTACCTGATTACCGGCGGGGCCGGTGGGCTGGGGCTGATTTTTGCGCGGGAAATTGTCCGTCAAGTCAATGACGTGACCTTGATCCTGACCGGGCGTTCGCCGCTGGATGATGCGCGTCGGGCCGCTATCGAAGCGTTGCAGGCCGCAGGTGCCAGGGTTGAATACCGTAACGTGGATGCCGGCGATAAACAGGCGGTGTCGAGCCTGATCGGCGAGTACCGGGACTCGCTGAACGGCATTATCCATAGCGCCGGTATTATCCGGGATAATTTCATTTTCAAAAAAACCGCAGCGGAGTTGCAGGAAGTGCTCGCCGCCAAGGTTTCCGGCGTCGTCAATCTGGATCAGGCCAGCCGGTCCGTCAATCTGGACTTTTTTGTCCTATTTTCGTCGCTGGCAGGGGCTGTCGGAAACCCCGGCCAGTCCGATTACGCAACCGCCAATGCCTTCATGGACGCCTATGCGGCCTACCGCAACCGCTTGGCGACGGAACTCTCCGAAGGCATGCGGCCTAAAGGCCATACCCTGTCGATTAACTGGCCGTTATGGGAACACGGAGGTATGGACATTGATCCTAAAAGCAAGGAGATGATGTGGCGGACTGCCGGGTTAAAGCCGATGCAGACGGATACCGGTATTGGCGCATTGTACCGGAGCCTGGAAGCCGGATACGATCAGGTCATGGTGCTGGAAGGCGATGTGCTCCGTTTGCGCCGGCTTTTTCTCGGCCAGCAGAGCGAACCGGAAAGCAACGATACTGCGGCTAAGGTGGTTCAACCATCCGATCCGCAGCAATTGCAGGGCAAAGTTGAAGGCTTGATTACGGAAATGCTTTCCGAAATGCTTAAGTTGCCAGCTCACCGCATTGAGGCCGATGTCCCGATAGAGCAATACGGCATCGATTCGGTGGCAATGATGAGCTTGACCAATGACCTGGAAAAAGTTTTCGGCCCGCTGCCTAAGACCTTGTTTTTTGAATACCCAAGCATTGATGCAATCGGCGCCTATTTTGTCGATACGTTTCCGCTGCAGTTGACGGCGTTGTTTAAGCTTTCGTCCGAGGCAGTCGAAAAACAGGACACTGCCATAGATCAGCCTGATGCCGATGCCGGCAAATCCGCTGTTGTGGAAACCGGCGTACAGACCGGTCTTTATGATATAGCAGTGATCGGCATGTCCGGCCGTTTTCCGCAGGCCAACGACCTGGACGAATTCTGGCAAAACCTGGCGCAGGGCAAAGATTGCATTACCGAGATTCCGGCGCAACGCTGGGATCATCAACAGTATTTTGATCCCGACAAAAACAAGTCGGGCAAAAGTTACTGCAAATGGGGCGGCTTTCTCGATGATGTGGCCGGATTCGACCCGCTGTTTTTTAAAATATCGCCCAGGGAAGCCGAGTTGCTGGACCCGCAGGAGCGGCTGTTTCTGGAGACGGTGTGGAACCTGCTCGAATCCGCCGGGTATCTGGGGGAGACATTGCAGCGCCTTTGCCAGTCGCGGGTCGGTGTTTTTGCCGGGGCAATGTCCCAGCAGTACCACGCGTTTGAATCGGATCTGGTGCGCGAGTCCGTGGTGGCGCTGTCGTCACACAGCTCCATCGCCAACCGGGTTTCCTATTTTTTCAATTTCCAGGGGCCCAGCATTGCCATCGACACCATGTGCTCATCCGCGCTGGTCGCCGTGCATATGGCCTGCGAAAGCCTGCTGAAGGGCGAGTGCAAAATCGCCGTTGCCGGTGGCGTCAACCTGACTATCCACCCTAAAAAATATATCGGCTTATCCGCCGGACAGATCATCGGCAGCCGCCCGGACAGCAGCAGTTTCGGCGATGGCGACGGCTATCTTCCGGCTGAAGCGGTCGGGGCGGTGCTGCTGAAACCGCTGAAGGATGCGCTTGCCGACAACGACAATATCCTGGCCGTGATTAAATCGACGGCGATCAACCACGGCGGACAATCCAACGGCTATTCGGTGCCTAATGCCTCCGCCCAGACCGATTTGATTGTCGGCAATTTCGCGAGGGCCGGTATCGATCCGCGCACCGTCAGTTATGTCGAGTCGGCGGCCAACGGTTCGCCGCTGGGCGATGCGATCGAGCTTAACGCGTTGACTGCGGGTTTTCGCAAATACACGGACCATCGGCAGTTCTGCGCCATCGGTTCGGTCAAGTCCAATATCGGCCATGCCGAGGCGGCATCGGGCATGTCGCAACTGATCAAGGTGCTGCTGCAACTTCAGTACCGGCAGTTGGCGCCGACTATCAAGGCGCAGCCGCTTAACCCCAATATCGATTTCGGGCAAACCCCGTTTCATCTGCAACGGCGGCTTGAACAATGGCAAAGGCCGACAGTTGCGCTTGACGGCGGCGAACGCCGCGAATATCCGAGGCGGGCGACAGTCAGTTCATTCGGCGCGGGCGGCTCCAATGCACACCTGATCGTCGAGGAATATAGGGCGGCCGGTCAACAAGGGCCGGAATCCGGCACTCCGCAGTTAATGCTGTTCTCAGCCAAAACAGCCGCGCAGCTTCGCGCCGTTGTCCTTCAGATGTCGGCGTTTATCGAACAGCAGCCGGAACTGTCGCTGGCGAATCTGGCCTATACCCTGCAAACGGGGCGGGAAGCCATGGAATACCGGATGGTGCTGGTGGTCGATGGGCGGGATCAACTGATCCAGGGCTTGCAGGCGTATTTGCAGGACGGCGTCGGCAGCAATAGCTTTACCGGCGATCACGAGCAGGACAATTCCGAGATTAAGCGGCTGCTGTCCGGCGACACCGGCCGGTCGATGTTGCAGATGCTGTTGGCGGAAAAGGATCTCGAAAAACTGGCTTTCTATTGGGTCAAGGGCGTCAGGATTGCATGGCAGGCTATGCACCGCGGCGAAACGCTAAGCAGAATCGCCTTGCCGACTTATCCCTTCGACAGGAAAAGTTATTGGCTGGGCGGCAAAACAGTGTCCGCCGCCCCCGAACCGCCGGAGACGTTCGCGATCGATACGCAACAAACCATGCGGGACAATATGGAACGCTATTTGGCGCACAGCCTGGCCCGGTTGCTCGACATTAACGGCGATGAGATCAGCATGGGCAAAAGCCTTCAGGATTATGGCGCAGACTCGATGTTTTCAAGCAAATTGCGGCGCGGCCTGGAACAGGTCTTTCAGGTAAAAATTTCGGCAAGGGATTTGTTCACGCATGCCACGCTGGCGTCTCTGGCCGAATTTGCCGCCACCCGGATGGCATCGGGGCAGGTAAAAAAAAACGCCAGTGAATTGACGGCGGCAACCGGGCCGTTGCCGCTCATGTCGCCGTTATCCGAAGGCCAGAAAGGGCTGTGGCTGCTGCATCAGTTCGCACCGCAAATGAGCGCTTATAACATCCCTGTTGCGCTACGGTTCAGCGCCGGATTGGACGTCGGCTTGTTCAGGCAGGCTTGCGAGCATATGCTGTAACGTTATCCAGTGCTGGGATCGGCTTTTCGGCAGCATGACGGCGAGTTGTATCAAACCCTGCCGCTCGATGGCCAATTATGCTTTGCCTATGAAAATTCAGCCCTGACGGATGAAACAGGCATCATTGACCTGCTTCGGGAAAAGAGCAAACAGCCTTTCGATCTGGAGCATGGGCCTTTGTTCAGGGTGCATGCGGTTTCGCCGGTTTCCGGCGGAGCCGGTTATGTGCTGATTACAATCCACCATATCGTTTTCGATGGCAGTTCCGCCGTGTTGCTGGTCAAGGCGTTGCTGCAGACTTACCGCCGGTTGCTTGCCGGAACAGCGCCGGAATTAGCGCAGGAGCAAACCGGCTATAACGACTTTGTGCGCTGGCAGCAGCAGTTCATGGGCAGCGAACAGGCGCAGGCGCAACTGAATTACTGGAAGACCCGGCTTTCCGGCGAGCTTTCGGCATTGTCGTTGCCTTGCGACTATCCGCGCCCGGCCAAGCAAAGTTTTAACGGGGCCGGTTATGAACTGAGGCTCGCTTCGGACTTAACTGAAAAAACCAGGGAACTGGCAAAGTCGCTGCGGGTGAATTTGTCGGTGCTGTTCCTGGGCGTGTTCAAGCTGCTGCTGCACCGTTATTCCGGCGACGATGATATATTGGTCGGCATGCCGACTTTGGGCCGCCCGGAAAGCCGTTTCGATCAGGCGATCGGCTATTTTGTGAACATGGTCGTTATCCGCAGCCGGGTATCCGGGCAACAGGAGGTTGCCGGTTTTCTGGGCGATCTACAGCTGACGGTCGCCGATGGGCTGGATAACGCCGATTACCCGTTCCCGGCTTTGCTGAAAGAATTGAAAGCCGACCGCGACCAGGCAAGGTCGCCGTTATTTCAGGCGATGTTCGCCTATCAGAACTTTATCCAGCCGGATGATTTGACTGAGCTGAACGGTGCTGCCGAGGCGGAGTTTCTATCGGGCATTAACCAGGAAGGCAGTCATGATCTGGCGCTGGAAGTGTATCAGGGCGCGGACAGCTTCCTGCTGAAACTGGATTACAACACCGATTTATTCAGCGCAGGCACGATCCAGAGGGCAATGGCGCATTATATTAATTTGCTCGGTTCGATAATTTCCCGCCCGGAGTCGTCGATAGCGGATCTTGCGCTGTTGGCTACCGACGAAAAACAGCGGATTGTTGTCGAATGGAATGCATCTGACGTGGGCTACGATAACAAACACTCTGTAGCCGAACTGTTCCAGCGGCAGGCGGAATTGACGCCGGACAACACCGCACTGCTGTCTGAGGGGCAATCTTTAAGCTACCGTGAGCTCGACCGGCACAGTTCCAAATTGGCGGGCTATCTGCTGAAGCAGGGCGTGGCCGAGGCCGATATGGTCGGCGTCTGCATGGGCCGAGGCCTGCAAATGATTACGGCGATGCTGGCTATCCTCAAAGCGGGCGCAGTCTACGTGCCTATAGCGCCGGATTATCCTGAACAGCGTATCCGTCATCTGCTGGATGACAGCAGCATAAAACTGTTGATGACGGAGGAAAAACAGCGCGACAGCATTTCGGCGTTGGCTTCCGGACAGGGTTGCACCTGCCTTGCAGTCGATCAGATCTGGCCTGACATTCTGGAATCCGCTGCCGATTTGACGTTGCGAATCAGGTCGGAACAGGCTGCGTATGTCATTTACACCTCGGGTTCCACCGGCCAACCCAAAGGCGTAGTGGTCAGCCATGGGGCGCTCAGCCATCACTGCCAAGCCATGCGGGATTATTACCGGCTGACGCCGGAAGACAGGGTGCTGCAATTTGCCCCGGTGAATGTCGATGCGTCGCTGGAACAGTTGCTGCCTGGATTATTGAGCGGCGCAACGGTGGTTGTCCGGCCTGACGAACTATGGTCGCCGCAGGCATTCAGGAGCAGGGTGGCGGAGTCGGGGCTCAGTGTGGTCGATCTGCCGCCGTCCTATCTGTACGAATTGCTGCTGGATACGCAGGATGACCCGGAATGGGCGGCATTGCGCCCGTTAAGGTTGGTGATAACAGGCGGCGAGGCGCTGACGCCGGAAACGCTCAACCTTTGGCGCAGCAGCCCGATGCGCGGTTGCCGTCTGGTCAACGCCTATGGCCCGACCGAGACCACGATCACCAGCACCGTGTTTGAACTCAGCGCAAAAACGCCTATTGCCGCCAATATCCCGATCGGCCGCCCGCTGGCTGGTGAAAGCGCCTATATTCTCGACGCCTACGGCCACGCGGTTCCTGTCGGCGTTTCCGGAGAGCTGCATATCGGCGGTGCGGGCTTGGCTATCGGTTATTTGAACCAGCCCGAACTGACCCGGCAGAAATTCATCGACAATCCGGTTAATTCCGGATCGCGAATCTATAAAACCGGAGACTTGGCGCGCTGGCGGGATGACGGAACGATTGAATTTTTAGGGCGCATCGATCATCAGGTCAAGATCCGCGGCTTTCGCGTGGAATGCGGCGAGATAGAAGCGGCATTGCAGGATCTGGATTCAGTCAAGCAGGCGGCGGTGCTTGCCAGGCCGGTTAACGGCAATATGCAATTGGCCGCCTTTGTCGTGCAGGCCGAACCGGGAAATCCGCCCAGCAGCGCGGATTTGAAACGGGCGTTGTCGAGCAGGCTGCCGGATTATATGATTCCGGCGGTTGTTGTGCCGCTCGCGAAAATTCCTGTAACGCCCGGCGGCAAGGTGGATCGCACTGCATTAATGCAGCTGGATTCAGGCGCTGCTGAAAGCCGCAGCCATGTTGCGCCGCGGACGCAGACCGAGGCGCAATTGCTTGAAATATGGCGGCAGGTGCTGAATGTCGAACGGATAGGGGTGTACGACAATTTCTTCGACCTGGGCGGCCATTCGCTGCTGTCGGTCCGCCTGATGGCTGTTATCCATAAGAAACTGGGCAAGGAGCTGCCGCTATCATCGTTGTTCCAGGCGCCGGATATTGCAGGACAGGCAGCACTTCTGCAACAAGACCGGCAGCCCTGGACGCCGCTGGTGTGCTTGCAGTCCAAGGGTGAAAAGCCCCCGTTGTTCTGCATTCATGCCGTGGCCGGAAACGTATTGTGTTATCAGGAACTGTCCCGGAGCATGGGCGAACATCGCCCTATATACGGCCTGCAAGCCCCGGATGCAGACAGCGGCGCGCATCCGGGCAGCATTGAAGGGCTGGCGGCGCTTTATATCGATGCGATACGCAGCATTCAGGCGCAGGGCCCTTATCATCTGGGCGGCTGGTCGATGGGCGGCGTGATCGCCTATGAAATGGCCAGACAGTTGCAGCAGGCCGGCGATCAGGTCGGCACGCTGGCGCTGATAGAAAGTTATACGCCCGATGCGGTGAAGGCGTTTGAACTGGATTATCTTGATGAAAACGGCCTGCCCGGCGATGGCGGCGAAACGCTGCTGCTAATCGCGTTTGCCAGGGAGTTGGGTCTCGACGAGGCTGAAACAATACAGGCCGGAGCCTCAGCTGCATCCGATCTAGTCCCGCGTCTGGACGAACTGTTCGAGCAGGCAAAACAAGCCGGTTTACTGTCCGATATAGATTCGGCGCAGCTGCATCGGCTATTCAAAGTATTTGAAGCCAATGTTCAGGCCATGGATCGATATATCCCCGGCCAATACCAGGGCGGCATCAAGCTGTTTTATACCGACAGGGCGAATGGGGATACGGATGGCGGCTGGCCGGAGCTGATACGCGGCGGGCTGAGCATCGCGACCATACCCGGAGACCATTACAGCATTCTCCGGCAACCGAATGTACAATTTTTAACGGATAAACTGGAGGACTATGTCGATGAAAAAACTGATTAAGCTTTGCTCTACAGCGGCAGTCGCGCAATTATCGGCGGCGTTGCTCGTCTTGACCGCGCCCGGCGTAACCGCGGCTCCGGTTTCAGCCTGCACGACCGGACTCGTTGCCAGCAAGGCCGGTCCCGTATGCGGTAAGTTGGTGACTACGGATTCAGGCAAACAGGCCAACGCATTTTTGGGGATTCCGTTTGCCGAATCGACTGCCGGGGATAGACGCTGGAAGCCGCCGGTGCCGAAGCAGCCGTGGACAGAAACATTGGAGGCCGTGCAATACGGCCCGGTATGCCCGCAGTATGCAGTTCAGCCTACTGCTGCGGAGGGCACGCAACTCAGTCAAATTCATCACCGGCACGCCAAACCGGATAGCCGCAAATTGCTTGAGGCATCAGGCCAAAGTGAGGATTGCCTGTCGCTGAATATCTGGATACCCGCAGGCATAAAGCCTGATGCAAAACTCCCGGTCATGGTGTTTATTTATGGCGGCGGCTTTAGCGAGGGTGACAGTTCCGATCCGCTGTATGACGGCAGTTTTTTGGCTGCAAATAAAAATGTCATCCTGGTCAGCTTTAACTATCGGCTTGGCGTACTCGGCTTTCTGGCTACGGACGAGCTGTCCGGAAACTACGGTTTCATGGATCAACAGCTCGCGCTTTCCTGGGTACAGAACAGTATCCGGGATTTCGGCGGAGACCCCGGCAAGGTGACTATTTTCGGCGAGAGCGCAGGCGCGATGTCGGTGGGCCTGCATCTGTTTTCCGCGCCGGGCAGCGCCAAGTTATTCCGGGCCGGAATTATGGAAAGCAATTTCCTGGCATTGCCTTACAAACGGCTTGAAGATCAGGTCAATGTCGGCAATGTTTTTAAACAGGGCTTGAACTGCCGGGATTTGAAATGCCTGGAAAATACCGATGTAAACGACATTCTGTTGGCGCAGGATGCGTTTATACCCAAGATGAGCACGGTGTTTTCAGGAGCCAAATATTACATCCCCTTTACGCCGGTGATTGATGGTGTGGTGCTGACCCGGCAGCCGGTTGTTGCCGCCGCCGAACGCCGGGCAAACAAGCCCATACTGCTGGGAACCAACAAAAACGAGTCTGTGCTGTTCGTCAACGGGCAGTCGATTACCCCGGCCGATTATTCCGCCTGGACGGCATCCTTGTTCGGCCTGGATTTCCAGAAGGCGATCGCCAAGTATCCGGCACAGAACGGCAGCAGCAACAGCGCGTTGTGGGCGCGCATCCAGACAGACAATTTCCTGCGGTGCAGTTCGCGTTATGTTGCAGCCACCGCCGCAGCGCCGGTATATGCCTATCTGTTCAATCACCAGCCGTCGTTTCAAGTATGGGGCGGCCCGGATTGTCGGGCCGACGACAATGTCTGCCATGGCGCAGAGCTGCCATTTGTGTTCCATAGCGCCGATAAAATAGGCGGCCGCTTTACCGCCGAGGAAGAGGCGCTTTCAAATACGATAATCGATTACTGGACCAATTTTGCAACCTATCTAAACCCCAACGGCGATCCGGCGGCGGCATCGGTTGGCGTGCGCTGGCCGGCGTTCAGTCAGCACAAAAAGGATTATCTGGTGCTGAATGCCCCGGCAGTGTCCGTGCAGAACGATCCCTACCGTGAAATCTGCAATTTTTGGGACGGCATCGGTTACGATCTGGTTGAGCCGTGGGTTGGAACGCGGGGGAACCGGTAACTCTGGTCATTAATAGCTTCCCAGTTTATGGCTAGGGTAAAATTTTTCCGTTCGGCCTACTGCATCAAGCCGATCATGCTCGACAGGGCCTTTAGTCCTGAGCGTAGTAGCCGAAGGGTCAGCACGAACGGCTTGATGATAGAAGACAGTGATTTCGGGAAGTTATTATTTTTAACCAAATTCTAAAGATCGGTGATACGCAATAGACACGAAATAAACCGGTATGTCGGACATTCCTGTGCCTCAAGCCGCACGAAGAATAGTCCGTCATTCCGCTATCCAGAGCAGATGGAAGTGTTCAGGTTTGGCTTCCGGCAATCAATGCCGGAACGATGGATTTTCTTAATTTAACGACGTTATGCAAGCCCGCATCACTCAAAAAACCGCTTCAAATACTCTCCCGTATGCGAGGATTTATTTTCGGAAACCTGCTTGGGCGTGCCTTCCGCAACCAGCGTGCCGCCGCCGTCGCCGCCTTCCGGCCCCATGTCGATGATCCAGTCTGCGGTCTTGATCACATCCAGGTTGTGCTCGATGACGATGACGGTATTACCGTGGTCGCGCAGGGTATGCAACACGGTCAGCAATTGCTTGATGTCGTGGAAATGCAGGCCTGTGGTCGGCTCGTCCAGGATGTACAGGGTTTTGCCGGTGTCGCGCTTGGACAGTTCCTTGGCGAGCTTTACCCGTTGCGCTTCGCCGCCGGACAGGGTGGTCGCATTCTGCCCCAAAGTGATGTAGCTTAAGCCGACCTCGACCAAGGTCTGTAATTTACGGGCCAGCACCGGCACCGGGCTGAAGAACTCGGCGGCATCCTCGACGGTCATGTCCAGCACTTCGTTGATGGTTTTGCCTTTGTAGCGTATCTCCAGCGTTTCGCGGTTATAGCGTTTGCCGCCGCAGCTGTCGCAATGGACGAAAATGTCCGGCAAAAAGTGCATCTCGACTTTAATCACGCCGTCGCCTTTGCAAGCCTCGCAGCGTCCGCCCTTGACGTTAAAGCTGAACCGGCCGGGCGTGTATCCGCGCGAACGGGCTTCAGGCGTCGCCGAAAACAACTCCCGTATCGGCGTGAACAAACCGGTATAAGTGGCCGGGTTCGACCTGGGCGTGCGGCCTATCGGGCTTTGGTCTATGTCGACGACTTTATCGAAATGCTCCAGGCCTTCGATCGCGTCGCAGGGCGCGGGAATGACGCCGGCACGGTTGATTAACCGCGCCGCATGGCAGTACAAGGTGTCGTTGATCAGCGTCGATTTGCCGGAACCGGATACGCCGGTCACGCAGGTCAGCAAACCGATAGGGAATGAAATATCGACATTCCTCAGGTTGTTGCCGTGCGCATTGCGGATCACGATCTGTTTGCCTTTATCGACAGGCGTTAGTTTTTCAGGGACATGTATGCCGATCTTTCCCGATAAATACTGGCCGGTTAATGAGTTCGGGTTGTTGATAATATCTTGCAGCGTACCCTGCGCAATGATCTGTCCGCCATGCACCCCGGCGCCGGGACCTATATCGACGATATGTTGCGCGGAGCGGATCGCGTCTTCGTCATGCTCGACCACGATCACGGTATTGCCGAGGTCGCGCAGACGGAACAAGGTGTTCAGCAGGCGCTGGTTGTCGCGCTGGTGTAGGCCTATGGACGGCTCATCCAGCACGTACATTACGCCGACCAGGCCTGCGCCGATCTGGCTGGCGAGACGGATGCGCTGCGCCTCGCCGCCGGACAGGGTGTCAGCGCTGCGGTCCAGCGTCAAATAGTCGAGGCCGACATTGACCAGGAATTCGAGCCGTTCCTGAATTTCCTTGACGATTTTTGCCGCCACTTCGCCGCGTTTGCCGGGCAGGTTAAGGTGCGAGAAGAAATCCAGCGATTTGCGGATTGGGAAACGGGTCAGCTGGTGCAGCGGCAAATCCTCGACAAATACATTCCTGGCCGAAATATTAAGCCTTGCGCCTTCGCAAGCGCTACAGGGCTTCTGGGACAAATATTTGGATAGTTCATCGCGCACGAGTTGCGAGTCGGTCTCATGGTAGCGCCTATCCATGTTGGCGATGATGCCTTCAAAGCTGTGGTGCTTCTTCTTGACCGATCCGGTTCCGGCCATGAATTTAAATTCGATAACTTCATGGCCGCTGCCGTACAGGATGATGTCCTGGTGTTCTTTGGACAGCTCCGAAAACGGCGCTTCCGGATCGAAATTATAGTGCTTGGCCAGAGAGCAGATGATCTGGTAATAATAGGCGTTGCGCCGGTCCCAGCCGCGAATCGCGCCGCCGGCCAGGCTGATGCCGGGGTTATGGATAATCAGCTCGGGATCGAAATGCTGCCGCACGCCCAAGCCGTCGCAACTGCCGCATGCGCCTTTGGGATTGTTGAACGAGAAGATGCGCGGTTCCAGTTCGGTCAGGCTGTAGCCGCAATGGGGGCAGGCGTAGCGCTCCGAAAACAGCAGTTCGGTCGCATCGTCGATGCAGGCGGCGATGGCGATGCCGTCGGCGATGCGCAAGGCCGTCTCGAAGGATTCAGACAGGCGCAAGGCGATGTCGTCGCGGATCTTGAAACGGTCGACGATGACCTCGATGGTATGTTTCTTTTTTAAATCCAGTACCGGCGGCTCGTCCAGGTCGTACACCGTGCCGTCGATCCGGGCGCGAATGAAGCCTTGGGCGCGCAGGTCGTCGAGCAGCTGGATATGCTCGCCCTTGCGGTCGTTGACTACCGGAGCCAGCAGCATCCAGCGCTGCTCGGGCGCTTGCGACAGCACATGGTCGACCATCTGGCTGACGGTTTGCGCTTCCAGCGAGACATGGTGTTCAGGGCAGCGCGGCGTACCGGCGCGGGCATACAGCAGCCTTAGATAATCGTAGATTTCTGTGATGGTCCCGACCGTGGAGCGCGGGTTGTGCGAGGTGGATTTTTGTTCGATCGAAATGGCCGGGGACAAGCCTTCGATATGGTCGACATCGGGCTTTTCCATCATCGACAAGAACTGACGGGCATAGGTGGAAAGGGATTCCACATAGCGCCGTTGGCCTTCGGCATAAATGGTGTCGAAGGCGAGCGACGATTTACCCGAACCGGACAGCCCGGTGATGATGATAAGTTGATCTCTGGGCAGGTCAAGATCGATATTTTTCAGGTTATGCGTTCTGGCGCCACGAATGCTAATCGTATCCATTAAATAATTCCGGCAATTTCAACAACCGTATAATATACGAGCAAAGCCGTATGAACACAAACGGCGCACACTAGGGGGTTTTAAATAATGATCAACGCATTAAATTCATTCGTTTTCAGATATATTCGATTCATCGAAATGGTCGGCGTGCTGATGCGCATTTTCAGCTTCTCGCTGGTCAGTTGGCTGGGCCCGGAAAGTCCGTTTATGTTTGTCTGGGCTTTTAACACCACGGATGCGGTGATACTTTCCTGGTGTTCGATACTCAAGAAGGACAGCGCTTATACCTTGCTGAACGTGTTTTGGATTATGGTCGGTATTGTCGGCATGGTTAGGGCCAGTCAAATTTCAGTTATTGAGTTTAAAACCGCCTGGTTGGACTTATTGACGCAGATCATAGCGCTGTTTAGTTAAAGCACAAATGAGAGGGTGCGGTAAACAAAGCTTGTTATAATGGACGCTATTAAATTCATAGTGAAAGACCTGCGAGGTTTTTAAAACCTCGCAGGTCTTCTTCAACAAAGGGAGGGTTGATGTATACAGCCTATCAAACCGGTTACTTTGCACATTGGTTATCATTGGAGGGTAAGGCTGAAAAATCTCTGACTCAAACCATCGCAAGTGCCAAAGTTGACATGAATCCGCATCAAGTTGAAGCCGCACTGTTCGCATTGGCATCCCCACTTTCCAATGGCGTTATCCTCGCCGATGAAGTGGGCTTGGGTAAAACTATCGAAGCCAGCCTAGTGCTTGCTCAAAAATGGGCGGAACGTAAGCGTAAGCTGCTGTTGATTGTGCCTGCCACTTTACGTAAGCAGTGGAGTCAAGAACTGGAAGAAAAATTCTCCCTGCCTTCCAGAATTCTCGAAGCCAAAAATTTTAACGCGCTACTCAAATCAGGAGTTAGCAATCCTTTTGATAGCGAGGGAAGATCAGTGATGATTTGTTCCTACGAATTTGCGGCCCGCAAAGATCTTGAATTAGCAAGAGTTCCTTGGGATATGGTAGTGCTTGATGAAGCGCATAAACTGCGCAATATTTACAAGTCTGACGGAGCAAAGACAGCTAAAAAGCTGGAGAACGCTCTAAAAAACTGTTCCAAGGTCATGTTATCTGCGACCCCGTTACAGAATAATTTGCAGGAACTTTACGGGCTGACATCTATTATCGACCCACATTTCTTTGGCGATCTTGATTCATTCAAAGCCCGCTACTGTCGACCCAAGCTGGATGAGGCCGAGTTTGCCCTGCTGCGTTCACGGCTAAAGAAAATTTGCCGCCGTACCCTACGCAGACAGGTTCAACAGGAAGGCGGGATTAAATTTACCAAGCGATACTCATTGACAGAAGATTTTCGTCCCGGACAAGAAGAGTTAAATCTTTACAGCGAAGTATCGAGCTATTTACAGCAAGATGATTTGTTAGCGATTAAGCCGGGTGCTCGCCATTTGGTAACCTTGGTTATTCGTAAAATTCTGGCTTCTTCAGCCTATGCTATTCAAGGCACATTGGAAACGATGATTGATAGGTTGGAAAAGAAACTGCCATTGATAGATGCACTGCAAGACTACGAAACAACGGATGATCTAACCGATTCCAACGATATTACGGATGATGACCTTATTGATGCCAAAGCTCTGCAAGCGGAAATCGATAAGCTTAAGGATTTTAAACAACTAGCCAGCGATATTACACAAAACTCAAAGTTTGATGCATTGTTAAGAGTATTAGGCAAAGCATTCGATTTTACAGAACGGCTGGGCGGGGCGCGTAAAGCGGTTATTTTTACCGAGTCTGTACGCACCCAAACGTGGCTCTGCGAGCATTTGAGTGAACAAGGTTACTTTGATCGACTGGTATTGCTTAATGGCAGTAACAACGATGCCAACTCAAAACAAATCTATCAGGCTTGGCTGAAAAAACATCATGGCTCATCGCGCATTTCAGGTTCAAAGAGCTCTGATATGAAAGCCGCATTAGTTGATAAATTTCGTGATGATGCCGGCATCATGATTTGCACCGAAGCCGGAGCCGAAGGTATTAACTTGCAGTTCTGCTCATTACTTATTAATTACGATCTGCCCTGGAACCCGCAACGCGTCGAGCAGCGGATTGGCCGCGTACACCGTTATGGTCAGAAACACGATGTCGTCGTCGTCAATTTTATTAACAAAGGAAACCGCGCCGATGAGCGCGTGTTTGAGCTGTTAAGCCAGAAGTTTAAATTGTTTGAGGGTGTATTCGGCGCTTCAGATGAGATTCTGGGTTCTATTGAGTCCGGCATGGATATTGAACGACGTATCCACGACATCTACCAGAAATGCAGGAATGACGAACAGATTGAGGAGGAGTTTAATAGTCTGCAAGCCGAGTTTCAAACTGACTTGGAAGCACGTTCACAAGATACCCGCCGCTCATTGCTTGAAAATTTTGATGTCGATGTTGTCAAACGGCTTAATTTACGTCGCGATAAAACTTTACAACACCTTAATGATTACCAGCAACGACTACTGCAATTGGCCCGTATGTCTGTGCCGGAAGCGCAATTTAACGAGCATCGTTTTTTTTATACCCAGCCGGGGACCAATGAGGGTATTTGGTATGATGTTAATTGGCAAAGCGCCGACGATTTCGACGCTCAATTCTTCCGGCCCAATGAGGGTTTAGGTAAGGATTTAATCAAACAAGCAAAAGATGAATTAGCAGCACTAAATCCTACTACTACCCCCGTAGAATTGGTCTTTGAATATAATGCTCAAGGCAATGGACAATATTCGGATTTAAAAGCACTGATCGGCCAGTCCGGTGAGCTCGTGTTGGAAAAAATGATTCTAAAAACCGCTAAGCAAACCATCGAGCATTTATTGCCGGCGGCCTGCACAATAACAGGTGAAACGCTACATCCAGATACTATTGATCGGCTGCTGGAATTGCCGGTGCAAAAAATAAAACCGGATGCCAAGCTCAATCAAACAGCATTACTGGACAGCCAGCTTCAGGTGCTTGAAGCTAACTGCGTGAATGCCGCAGCGAAAGATAACGAACGCTACTACGATGACGAAACCGAGAAACTGGATCGCTGGGCGGAAGATCGGCGCATCGCTTTGGATATTCGTATCAAACAGCTTGATCAGGAGATCAAGGAAGCGCGTAAGGCATCCAGACAACTGCCTACGCTTAAGGAAAAAATGGATGCGAAAAAAGTCCTCAAACAACGAGAGCGTGAACGTGACAATCTAATGCTCGACTACCACGAAGAAAAGAAAAAAATCGAAGCGGAAGAAGACCGATTATTAGCCGATATTGAAGCGGCCCTGGAAATGAGTCAACACAGAGAGCGCCTGTTCGCCATCCGTTGGCAATTAGTAGGAAAACTATCATGATCAATACCACCGAACTGGTTCGTGAACTGATCTATCAAATCCGCTTGGGAGAAGATTCAAGCTATGAATTCAAGAGTCTGATTATTAAGGGACAGAAGGTAGAAAGTCCTCAACGCGACAGCATTGCCGATGAATTGTCGGCATTTGCCAACAGCGGCGGCGGAATTCTGGTACTGGGCGTCAATGATAAAACCCGTGAAGTCGAAGGCATCATGCAGGAACACTTGGATACGGTTGAGCAATGGTTGACAAACCTGGCTCAAGCCGTCAATCCGCCGGTACTGATTGAAACCCGGCTGGTTGAGATTCCCGATCATCAAGGCAATGCAAAACCTTTGGTGTGGGTGAAAATTCCCAAAAGCCTGTTCGTACATCGCAGCCCAAACGGTTACTATCATCGTGTCGGATCAACCAAACGCGAAATGCCGCCGGAATTATTGGCTCGAATGTTCCAGCAGCGCAGCATGGTGCGTTTGATCCGTTTCGATGAACAAATTGTGCCGAATGCGACACTCGACGCTATCGACCCCGCGCTGAAAACGCGTTTCCTGCGTGGCGACCTGCCGGAACGGATGCAGTTGAAAAAACTTTATCTGGTTGCCGAAAATGAAGAGCAGCAAGCCCGTCTGACCGTAACCGGCGTATTGCTCCTGACTGCCCTGCCGGTTGAATTCCTGTCTTCGGCTTATGTGCAGTGCGTCGCTTACAGCGGCACTGAGCGTAATGCCGAATATCAGCTGGATGCCCAGGATTGCGATGGTTCCGTCGATAGCCAGATTCAGCAGGCTTTCAACTTCGTTAAACGCAACATGAAGATAGAAGCGGTCAAGCGTCCGGGGCGCATCGATATTCCCCAATTCGATCTGGCTGCGGTATACGAAGCCATCGTCAACGCCGTGGCTCACCGGGATTATGCCATGTACGGCAGTCGTATCCGTTTGCACCTATTCAGTGATCGCCTGGAATTGAGCACGCCGGGAGGACTGCCCAACAGCCTCACTGTAGACAGCATGGACGCCAACAGCATCACCCGCAATGAAACACTGGTTAACCTGCTGAGCCGTTATTTTCCTGCCGACCCGGTAAGCAAACGGCAAAACATGATTGAGCGACGGGGCGAAGGCGTACCTACTATTCTTGCGGCCAGCGAGCGATTATCAACCCGGCGTCCGCTTTATGAACAGACTGATAATACTGAACTGAAATTAACTATTTATGCCGCCAGCAAAGAACGTAACGGGTTAGTAATGCAATATGATGAGTAAGCACAGCAATGAAGTTTGAAACCTTTCAAGCAGGTGTCTGGGAGAGTCGCTACCAATACAAAAGTTTCGAGCCTGTTCCTGTCAATCACGAATGGCTTTGGGAAGACCCTATCATCAACGCGCTACTGGAATCCGCCAATCGTGCTTTGGGAGAGTTGAATGCCTTTTCCCTGATTGTGCCGGATATTGATCTGTTCATTGAAATGCACGTCGTTAAGGAAGCGCAAACCTCCAGCCGTATTGAAGGCACCCAAACCGGCATCGATGAAGCCTTGATGCCGGAAGAACACATCCTGCCGGAAAAACGCGATGACTGGCGCGAAGTGCGGAATTACATCGACGCAGTAAACACGGCGATTGCCGAGTTAAAAACGCTGCCTTTGTCTAATCGCCTGCTCAAACAAACCCATGAAGTTTTGCTGAGCGGCGTTCGCGGCGAACACAAACAGCCGGGAGAATTTCGCATTAGTCAGAATTGGATTGGCGGTTCCAGCCTGATGGATGCGGTGTTTATCCCGCCGCATCCTGATAATGTGCCGGAATTGATGAGTGACCTTGAAAAATTCTGGCACAACGACAGCATCACCGTACCGCATTTGGTGCGCTTAGCGATCAGCCACTACCAGTTTGAAACCATCCATCCATTTTTGGATGGCAATGGGCGTATAGGGCGTTTGTTGGTTCCCTTGTATCTGGTCAGTCATGGGCTGCTGGCAAAACCTTCGCTGTATTTGTCCGACTTTTTCGAGCGTAACCGTGCCAGCTACTACGATGCCTTGATGCGGGTGCGGATGTCGAATGACCTTATTCACTGGGTTCGGTTTTTTCTGCAAGGGATTACGGAGACGGCAACCAAGGGGCGGGAAACTTTCCATAAGATATTGCTGCTACGCACAGAAGCAGAGCAATCCTTGTTGCATTTGGGCAAACGCGCGCCCAATGCACGGCTGGCACTTAATCTTCTTTACAAACAACCGATTGTATCCGCAACAGATTTTGAACAAAAATTAGCCGTCAGCACACCAACAGCCCATGCGCTGATCCGCGAATTGGAAAAGCTTAACCTGTTGCGAGAAGTTACGGGACAGCAACGGGGGCGTTTGTACACCTTTGATCGTTACCTTAATTTGTTTCTTAGTTAAAGGAAACTGATTTTATTTAACTAAGCGTGACTTTTAGGAAAACTTGAGACCACTATGAACAAAAAACAAAAACTGGAACTGACCTGGATTGGTAAAGATAAACGTCCACGGTTGGAACCACGTATTCTACTGGAGGATAAGGCGCTATCTTATCGTGCCGATAACCCGATCACTTCCGCACAGGCCGAAATTCCGTTTGACGAACAGGACAACAACACCCCGCCTAAGTTTTCACATAATAATCTGCTGATTCACGGCGATAACCTGCTGGCGCTGAAGGCGTTGGAACAGCAGTATGCCGGTAAAGTGAAGTGCGTGTTTATCGATCCGCCGTACAACACCGGCAGCGCGTTTACGCATTATGACGATGGCGTGGAGCATTCATTGTGGTTGTCGTTGATGCGGGACCGGCTGGAAGCGATTCGGACGCTGCTGGCCGAGGATGGTTCGCTATGGATTACCATTGATGATAATGAAGCGCATTATTTGAAGGTGTTGTGTGATGAGATTTTTGGTAGGGAGAATTTTGTAAGTAACATCATATGGGAGAAGTCTGATTCTCCCCGCAACTCAGCGAGACAATTTTCAACCGATCACGACCATATTTTGGTTTTCTCGAAAAATCCGGATTGGATTCCTAAAAAGCTTGCGCGAACAGATGCGTCTAATTCGATTTACTCAAATCCTGACAACGATCCGCGAGGATCATGGCTGCCTGGCGACCCTTATGCCAACAAACCATATTCCAAAGGCCAATATTCGATAGTTGGAGCGACTGGTAGGGAGTTTTCACCCCCTCCAGGGCGATTTTGGCGAATTTCAGAGGAAAAACTTCGCGCACTGGATAAAGACGGACGGATATGGTGGGGGCCGACCGGCAATGCTCGACCAAGCATTAAAAGATACTTAACTGAAGTAGGTGATCTTGTACCAAGGACTTTATGGACGAAAGGAGATGTTGGTAGTAACCGCACATCAAAGAACGAAATGAGGGGACTATTTCCAGGAGCTAGTTCATTTGATACACCAAAACCAGAGCGGCTAATTGAACGAGTTTTGAATATCGCTACCAACCTTGGCGATCTAGTCCTCGACTCTTTCGCCGGCTCCGGCACCACCGGCGCAGTCGCCCACAAAATGGGCCGCCGATGGATCATGGTTGAGCTGGGCGACCACTGCGAAACCCACATTGTGCCGCGTCTGAAAAAAGTCATAACCGGCGAAGACCAAGGCGGCATAAGCAAAGCCGTCAACTGGCAAGGCGGTGGCGGTTTCCGTTATTTCCGCTTAGCCCCGTCACTACTGAAAAAAGACACCTGGGGCAACTGGATTATCAACAAAGCCTACAATGCCGAAATGCTCAGTGAGGCCATGTGCAAACACATGGGTTTTCAGTATGCCCCCAGTCAAGCGCATTTCTGGATGCACGGCCACAGCACCGAAACCGATTTTATCTACGTCACTACCGGCAGCCTGAGCCACGACCAGCTTAAAGTCATCAGCGACGAAGTGGGCAACAATCGCACCTTATTGATTTGCTGCAAGGCGTTTATGGCTGAAACAAGCGCTTTTGCCAATTTGACGCTAAAAAAGATTCCGCAAGCCATCTTAAACAAGTGCGAGTGGGATCACGACGATTACAGCTTCAGCCTGAATGTGCTGCCGGATGATGAAAGCGGTGAGGATTTAGAAATCTCGCAGGCCTTAGATAACGAAGAAGAATAAATCACAAAAAAGAAAAATATGAGCATTTCTATGGACCTAAAAAGATCAGTTAAGCCTTCCGAAATTGCGTTCGCCCTGAGCTTGTCGAAGGGTGGACGGGGTTTCGGAAGGCTCACCAAACGGGGGGATGTGCCAAAGGCCGCTCATGCTTCGACAGGCTCAGCACGAACGGCCTTTGGCACCCATCAACTGAGTTTTTTAGGATGAACGGGCAAAAAATAGCCAATCAACTCGCCGCTCGTCTTTCGCTCCGCAGCCCGCAGCGCGAGTCGCTGGATATTCTGGTTGACCTGCTGGAACAGTTAAACTTAAGCCAAGACCCGGATTTGCAGCATTGGTTGACGGTGATTCAACAGCAGCATCCGTCGGTCAAAGATTTTGAGCGCACTTTTCCTTCGCTTTGTTTCGCGCTGGCTACCGGGGTCGGCAAGACGCGGCTAATGGGGGCGATGATTGCCTGGCTTTATTTGACCGGGCGCAGCCGCCATTTCTTTGTGCTGGCTCCTAACCTGACCATTTACGAGAAGCTTAAGCAGGATTTCACGCTGGGCAATCCGAAATATGTGTTTGCCGGTATTCCGGAAATCTCGCAAACGCCGCCGGTCATTATTACCGGCGAAGATTACGAAAGCGGGCGCGGTGTAAGACTGGATTATGCGGTACCGATGACGCTTACCGCCGATTTGTTCGCTTATGAAAGCGCGCCGCATATTAATATCTTCAATATCGCCAAAATTAATGCCCGCGATACCAAAAAAGGCGCCGCCAAATCTTCAGTTGCCAAAGTGCGCCGTTTGCAGGAGTACATTGGCGACTCTTATTTCGATTATCTGGCCGAGTTACCGGATTTGGTCGTCTTAATGGACGAGGCGCACCGTTACTACGCCAGCGCCGGTGCTAAAGCCATTAACGACCTAAAACCGGTGCTGGGTATCGAACTGACAGCGACGCCTAAAACCACCGGCGCCAAACCGCGTGACTTTGCCAACATCATTTATCATTATCCGTTAGCCAGCGCGCTGAATGACGGCTTTGTCAAAATACCTGCGGTTGCAACACGTAAGGATTTTCGTGCCGATCAGTACAGTTCTAAGGATCTGGAAAAGATAAAGCTGGAAGACGGTATCCATCATCATGAATACGTGAAAGTGGAGCTACAGACTTATGCCTGCACGCATCAAGTAAAGCCGATAAAGCCTTTTATGTTGGTGGTGGCGCAAGACACTAGCCACGCTGGAACTATCAAAACACTGATCGAATCCGCCGATTTTTTTGAGGGACGTTATCAGGGTAAAGTCATTGAGGTTCATTCAAATCAATCAGGCGAGGAGTCGGACGAAGCCATGCAGCGCTTGCTGGCCGTGGAGCATGATGACAACACCGAGATTGTGATTCATGTTAACAAGCTGAAAGAAGGCTGGGACGTGACCAATCTCTATACCATTGTGCCTCTGCGTGCTTCAGCCTCAGAGATTCTGACCGAACAAACCATAGGCCGTGGCCTGCGCTTGCCTTATGGAAAGCGCACCGGCGTTGAAGCGGTGGACCGGCTTACCATTATCGCGCATGACCGTTTTCAGGAAATTATTGACCGCGCCAATGATGCAGAGTCGATTATCCGCAAAACGATTTTTATCGGTGGTGACGATGCCGATATACCGGATAAGAAGCCGCAGATAATCACCGCGCCATCTTTTGTTGATATGTTTACGACCGGTAAACGGGCGACCCAGGATGATCAAACAATCGCAGAAGATGCTAGCCTGTATGAGGTCAAAACCCAAACCGAACAACGAACCAAGGTTGCTGAAATCGTCTTAAAGGTCATTGAAGAACAAGCTCGCTTTGTGGCATCAAGCAAAGAGCTAAATAGAGAAGATGTTCAAGCGTCTGTTGTGCGTCGCGTTCAACAAGTTGTGCGAGATAATCCGCCCATGCAGCGACTTCTACCTGAATTGGAAATAGAGGCAATGCTGAGTGATGAGGAGGTTGCCGATATTGTTTACGCGGTTACCGAGAAATTGATTGAACTGACACTGGATGTGCCAAAAATTGTGGTGTTGCCGACCCGCGAGGTTAATTACGGTTTCCAGGATTTTGATCTGCAACGACTGGACAAAATAAACTTCCAGCCGGTCAGCCAGGAAATTCTGTTGCAACATTTGGATAATAACCAAACAGCCAGTATCCATTGGGCAGGGCAGGATGCCCATGAAGAACAGTTGGAAAACTATTTGGTGCGGAATCTGATGGACAAGGATGAAATTGATTACGATGAACATGCCGAGTTGTTGTACAAGTTGACCGGCCAATTGATTGCCCATTTGCGATCATATTTAAGTAACGAGAGCCAAGTTGAAAACGTCTTGATCTACTGGCAAAAACAATTGGGCGAATTTATTTGGGCTCAAATGCGTGAGCATCAATGGACGACGCCGACTGACTACATCGGCAAGGTCATTCAAGGCTTCGATGTGCTTAAACCAGCAACCTTTACGTTTGCCGCCGGTGAGCAACCACGCGACTTTCGCGCCCCTATTGTAGATAAACGCGCAATACGCCAGATGGTATTCAAGGGCTTTAGCAAATGTTGTTACCCTTACCAGAAGTTTGATTCAGTTGAAGGGGAATGGCGGCTGGCGCAACTGCTGGAGGACGATGATGACGTGCTTAAATGGATGAAACCGGCATCGGGACAATTTCGTATCGAATACCAGAACGGCCAAAACTATGAACCGGATTTTGTAGTGGAATGTGCTACTCACTATTTGCTTATTGAGCCAAAGCGTGCCGACCAAATTGATACTACTGAAGTTCAGCTGAAAGCTCGTGCCGCTAGTCGTTGGTGTAGATATGCGAATGAGCACGCTAAAAATAACGGCAATAAATTATGGTTTTATTTGCTGGTCCCTCATGATGCAATCATGTTGGGGAGAACTCTATCCAGTTTTAAAGCCGAGTATTCATGGGCTATTTAATAGAGATAGCGCCAGCGTTTAGTTAGTCAGCGGTCCATGTACAATTGAGCTAATGTGGTAAACAAAGCTTGTTATAATGAACATCGTTAAAATAATGAGATAAACCACTGGCTTAGTAGGGTTCGTAGCGCTTACCTATACTGATGCTGGAAAACGGTGCGTGAGGCGTGCCCAACATTTATTGATAATTCTGGATCAAAAGCACAAGCTGTTTTTGA
>JALNYY010000027.1 GCA_023229605.1 Methylobacter sp. | reverse complement strand
ACGGCTGGGCCGAACTGGGCAGGCTGATCGACATCCGGTGTTTTAATAACGACCCCAGTATCAAATCGAGTTTGAAGTTTTTAAGGAAGACGCCGTGGGCGAGAAAGCAGGTTGAAGAGCTGTATCTGGTAAAAAAGCCGGGTAATTAGGCCGATGCATACTGAATACATACTTGAACTGTGCGACACATCAGGCGAGCATAAACCGATTGTTCGATTTAAGTCTTCAGCACCATTTATCGCAGTAAATCTTGGTGACCGCTTCGATGATACAGGTTGGGAAAGATTAGATAGAGTTGGCATTATTGCTTCATTAGAACATCCAAAGCGATATACGGTTCATTCAATAAAGCACCTCATCGTGCCAAGCGCCGATAAATTGGTTGTGAAATATTGTTTGAATTTAGAACCCTATATTGGCCCAAGTTCTCCGGTATGGGGCGATAATTAACAATAGTCTAACATCGCTCGCAGTCGAGCAATCTTTTTGCTATTGGTTTCAATGATTCCAAGAGTTCTCACCATCTATATCAAAACAGCACATATTGAATGACATAAAAGTTGAAAAAATATGTCATATCAATACCCATTTTTTCACTAATTGTGTTACCCAACAGCTTGTCCCGTGCGGTCGCGCTCACACTCCTTACCTATATTCATGTAGACAAAGCAAGCCTTAAACTCCGATATTGGAGTTTAAGGCTTGCTTTGGTTGTTTCAACGAAAGTGATCACCTACGATCAAAGATGTCTGAAGAAGCTTAAGCGTCGCCTTGCATAATGGGCAATCTACAGTGCTAACAAAGACGATTGATTTTAACGATGAGAAATTGTCGAAATTCCGGTTTATGTTGCAATGAATACGTTGTTAACAGAACCGCGTTGACTGGAATCGATTCCCCGGCTGTCAATATTAGTGATGTTAAAACGGTTTGATGTATTATTTAAGCTCCAGAGTGTAAACGTCCGAAACAACAGGATTGAGCATGTTAATAAAAACAAAATCAAACATCTTAAGCAGCGAAATTACTGATCGGGCGGTTTTTGAATCCCGACGGGAGTTTATCAAGGCGGCGACTGCGCTTTCGGCTGGGCTTGTGCTGCCGGGCCTGGGGCATGCCGAAACGGGAAAATACGCCGATGTGCCGGTCGGGCCTTATTCGGCAAAGTTGCAGGTCACCGATCGCGAGGATGTTGCGAACTATACCAATTACTATGAGTTTTCGACAAATAAAAAAGATTCGACAGTTTTAGCCAAAGCCTTACAAACCAAGCCGTGGACTGTAGAAGTGACAGGCGAGGCGGAAAAACCGGGAGTTTACAATCTGGAGGACATTTTAAAAGACAATCCCGTGCAGGAGCGCATTTACCGGTTCCGTTGCGTCGAAGCCTGGTCTATGGTCGTGCCGTGGGTAGGATTCCCATTGGGCGAAATGCTCAAACGTTTTAAGCCGACCTCAAAAGCCAAGTTTGTCGAATTCACCACGCTTAATAATCGGGACGTCATGGTCGGTCAGCGTTCCGGCGTTTTAGACTGGCCTTATGTCGAAGGTTTGCGCATGGACGAAGCCATGCACCCGTTAACGATGATGGTGACGGGCATGTACGGCGATGAACTGCCCAACCAGAACGGTGCGCCGTTGCGCTTGATTGTGCCGTGGAAGTACGGATTCAAAAGCATCAAGGCGATAGTCAAAATACGTTTTACCGAAACCATGCCGGAAACTGCGTGGCATAAAAGCGCTCCCGGCGAGTACGGCTTTTATGCCAATGTCAATCCTGAAGTGCCTCACCCCCGGTGGAGCCAAAGCCGCGAGCGGGCGCTGGGCAGCAGTATTTTTACCCCGAAGCGCGATACGGAAAAGTTTAACGGCTATGGCGCGGAAGTCGCGGCGCTTTATTCCGGCATGGATTTAAAACAGTATTTCTGATGTTACCCGGCAAAAAAGGCTGGGCGGCCATAAAAATTATCGTTTTTTTACTGAGCTTGACGCCATTTATGTTGCTGGTAAATGGCGCAATCAATGATCAGCTTGGCGCGAATCCGATAGAAGCCCTGCATTTTGGCCTGGGTGACTGGGCTTTACGGTTTTTGTGCATAGGATTGGCATTGACGCCTGTTAAAATATTAACAGGGCAAAGCTGGCCGATGCGCTTTAGGCGCATGATGGGGTTGTTTACTTTTTTTTACGCCAGCCTGCATTTGCTGGTTTTTATCGTTCTTGATTTGTCGCTGTCCTGGGCGGCATTTAAAGACGAAGTGCCGAAAAGCCCTTATATACTGATGGGCTTGCTGACTTATTTGTTGCTGACTCCTCTGGCCGTAACCTCGACAAAAAAGATGCAGAAAAGATTGGGGCGCAGCTGGATAAAGCTGCACCGGTTGACGTATGTTGCAGGGGTAACGGCTCTGGTGCATTATTTTTGGCTGGTAAAGCTGGATTATACCGAGCCGTTGATTTATGCAGTGGTGATAAGCGTTTTATTAGGCATGAGAATTATTGTTTATTACAGAAGAACCGCTAGCCTTTGACCTGAATTATTTTATTTCAAAAGACGTTAACAACTCATCAGGTTGCAGTTCAGTGACTTCAACATGATCGACACGGGCGGTTATAGGGCCTTTGTGGCACCATCTGATAAATTTTTCAATAGTCATGTTTTCCGCCTCGGCAATGATCTCAACCCGGCCGTCAGGGAGGTTTTTGGCGCTGCCTTTTATGGCGAAATGCTTAGCCTTATTCTGGGTAAAGAGGCGAAAATAAACGCCTTGAACTCGACCGGAAACCAGGATTTTAACTTTACGCATCACTCTTGAATTCTCCAGCAATAATGGATTTTTGGGTTGCGGGCAAAATCTTCCGGGATGGTTGCCGCGCTGATGTCTTCTACAATCAAATCTGACAATGCCTGCTTGTCGATTTTAAAACGCCTGAAGTTAGTAGAGAAGTATAGGATACCTCCAGGCGACAGCAAGGAGACGGCGTTATTGATCAGTTGCACATGGTCGGCTTGTATGTCGAACACGGCGTCCATCCGTTTCGAATTGGAAAAAGTCGGGGGATCGAGGAAAATCAAATCGTAGTGTTTACTGGGCTGCTCAGCTTCAGCGGCTAGCCACTCCAGGCAATCGGCCTGGATAAATTCGTGTTCTCCTTGGCTGATATTCAGCGCCATGTTCTTTTTTGCCCAGTTGATATAGGTGTTCGACATATCGACTGTCGTCGTCGATTTGGCCCCGCCCATTGCCGCATGGACCGTCGCGCTGCCGGTATAGGCGAACAGGTTTAAAAAGCTTTTATCTTTGGCTTGTTTTTGAATTAACATCCGAATCGGCCGGTGATCAAGGAATAATCCGGTGTCCAGGTAATCTTCAAAATTCACCAGCAATTTGCAGCCGCCTTCTTCAATAATATGGAAACGCCCCTGATCGCCGTGTTTTTCATACTGATCGGTGCTTTTTTGCTTGCGGCGTATTTTCAGGAAAACCTGATCGCGGCTGATGCCGAGTACGCGGGGTATTTCGGCCAATAATCCGGCCAGCCGCTGATCGGCTTTGTGCTGATCGATGCTTTTGGGCGGTTCGTATTCCTGCACGTTGACCCAGGTTTGCTCCCCATGGTAAATATCGACCGCGACCGCGTATTCCGGCAAATCGGCATCGTAGACCCGATAGCAGGTGATGCGGTTTTGCTTGGCCCAGTTGGACAGTTTTTTCAGGTTCTTTTTGAGCCGGTTTGCAAACATCTCGGCAGCAATGGGCTCATCTATATTGGCAATGTCCGCAGCTTCTTGCTCATTTGCCTTCTGGTCGGAGGAAGCGTCGGTGCCGACAGTTTCGGGTTGCGGCGTTTTGCTGAGTTCAATCGCCTGAGCAATGCGCTCTTCCTGTGTTCTAGCTTTGGGGATGAAGAAATTGCTTTCCTCAATATCCAGCCGTAACAGTTTGCATTCCAGTGCGCCGTTAAACAAGGTAATCGGCTTTTGCGAGCGTATGCCCAAACGAAAGCCGAGCTCCGGGTTGCTGATGATCATCGCGGCTTTCCAGCCGATAAAATGAGTTTTCAGTGTGTTGCCGAATTTTTTGTACAGTTCGGCGGTTTCCTGTTCGTCGCCCAAGCGCTCGCCATAAGGAGGGTTGCAGATCAGCAATCCCGGCTTCCAGCTTTCGGCCGGTTCCGCATCTTCAATATCGCGCCGTTCGACATGGATTTTATTTTGCAGGCCGGCATTGGCGATATGCGCCAAAGCGGTGTTGACGGTATGGCGGTTTTGATCGAAGCCCACGATAACCGGCAGTTTTTCCAGACCGGTTTTCTTGCGTTGTTCGGCTTCCGTTCTTAATTTTTTCCAGCACCCTGCATCGTGTTTTTTCCAGCCGGTAAAGCCGAAATAGTCGCGCAACAAACCGGGCGCGTAATCGGCGGCGATCATCGCGCCTTCCAACAATAGCGTTCCTGATCCGCACATCGGGTCGATTAATGAACCCTGCTGTTTGGCGATTTGCGGCCAGCCGCTACGCAGCAACATGGCTGCGGCCAGGTTTTCCTTCATCGGGGCCTTGATGTTGACATCCCGGTAACCACGGCGATGCAGGCTTTCGCCGGAAAGATCGAGGCTGAGCTGGGCGGTTTCGCCATTCAAATAAACGTTGATGCGGATATTGGGCTGTTCGGTGTTGATGCTGGGCCGGGTTTGAAATCTTGCCCGCATTTGGTCGACGATGGCATCCTTAACTTTTAAAGCGCCGAAATGGGTGTTGTTAATCGCGGCCGAGTTTTTTGCGCTGAACGACACCGCAAAGCTGTCCTCGGGATTGATATGTTCAAACCAGTCGATTTTTTGCACACCGTTATAAAGATCGTCCTGGCTTTTCACCTCGAAAGAACTGAGCACCAGTAAAATCCGGTTTGCCGTTCTCGACCACAGGCAGGCGCGATAAGCAGTTTCCAGATCCCCCTGAAAAGCGACGCCGGCCATCGTGGCTTTGATGTTTTTTACGCCGAGCGATTGGAGTTCATCGGTCAGGATAGTTTCCATCGCTTTGGGGGTTGTCGCAAAGAGTTGGTAGGTGGGCATAAGAGCTTTAGGCAAAAGGCGAAAGGCTAAGGGCAAAATGTCCAAAGCCAGCTTTGGACTCCTTTAATATTGGAGTTCAAAGCTGGCTTTGAATGGCGGCACTAACTGTTAAGGCTGAGCAGTAGACACAAAGTAACGGCTTTTTTGCCCTTCGCCTTGCGCCTTTAGCCTGCTTTTTTACTGAATTTTGATCAGCTCGACATCAAAAATCAATGCGGCATTCGGGCCGATTGCGCGGCCTGCGCCTTGTTCTCCGTAAGCAAGTTGAGACGGGATGAAAAAGCGGTATTTGGCGCCTTCTTTCATTAATTGCACGCCTTCAGTCCATCCGGCGATGACCCGGTTCAACGGGAATGTGGCCGGTTCGCCTCTGCTGTAAGAACTGTCAAACTCTTCGCCATCAATGGTTGTTCCTCTGTAATGCACTGTAACGTTATCGGTTGCTGAAGGCGAAGCGGCGCCGGTTCCCGGCGTTAATACTTCGTATTGCAGGCCGGATGCAGTCGTTACGATATTGGGTTTTTTAGCATTTTCGGACAGAAAGGTTGCGCCTGCTGCTTTATTTTCTTCAGGGGTGGTGGCATTGGCCAGTGAAAACATGGTGAATCCTATAAGAAGAACGGTGACGATTGAAAGAACTTTAGTTTGAATTTTTCTCACGACTTATCCTTTATTGTTAACGTAGAATTTATAGTTTATCAAAAAAACCAGCCTTTGTTTTCTAAATCACTTTGGCACTCTCCCAATTGGCTTTGAAATAGTTTTGCCCGCTTGGCCACTTTGTTGGCAATCTGTACCAAGCCTGCTTTTTTCAAATAGCTTTTGCGATGATAACCACCATGTCCTTCATGGTAGGCGAGGTATAAATTTTTGGCATCCAGTTTCGAAATCCCTAATTGAGTGTGGCTGACGCTGCAATACCAGCCGATGAAGTCGGCGGCATCGGCAAAGTCTTCGCGATCCGCCCCCCAGCCGCCTGCCTTGTTCTGATAGCTGTCCCAGGTTTCATCTTTGGCTTGAGCATAGCCATAGGCGCTGCTTTCTCTGGGTAGCGGAATAAATCCCAGCAGCCAGGGGCGCGGCGGTTGGGCGTCCGCGACAAAGTGCGATTCCTGATGCATGATCGCCATTTGGACGTGGATAGGCACGCCCCATTTCTCGAATGAGCTTTTGGCGTCATCATACCAGCCGTCTTTCTCCTTGAAAGTAGAGCAGATATTGTCACTGTTTTTAGGCGTGAGCGCCGTACAGGCCACCAGGGAGAGTAACAATAGCAGGATTAATGGCTTTTTCATGACGCGGTGAGTTGTGTAGGACTGGCGATAATGTGGGCGATAAAAAATAATTGCAATAGAAAGAAAAATATAATTTTAAGACACTATAATTGCAGCGGATAGCCTTGTACAGTATTTGAACAGCAAGATAATACGGATAATCAGAGGGGAAAGTCAGATGAAGTTAGATGTAAACCGGTCTTATCGAAAAAAACTGATGTCGCGCGGTTTGATTTATATGGGGGGAGAAGAGCGCGAAATCACCATTAAAGACCTTTCGTTGACCGGAGTGCTGGCAGAATTGAGGGGCGACCAGATAAGTAACGACGCCAAAGATATTTTTAATATGCTGTCAGAATCGACCGTCATAGATTTGTATCTTCCGGAAATGCGCTTGGCCGGTGAGGCAGAGGTGGTCAGGGTTGATATGCTGGCTGATCACATATTGCTGGCAGTGGAATTTAAAAATGTCAGTTACGACGTTGATAATCAGCTGTACAAGAGAAAAGTGTATAGAAAAAACATGGCGGCTCCCGGGAAAATCCTGCTAAATGGCGAATACCGCGAGTTCACTACCGTGAATGTTTCGGTGGATGGGCTAATGATTAATCTTGCCGAACCCATAGCCGTCGAACCGGGCGAAATCACCATGTTTGAATTTGAGCGCTTGGGTCTGGAAGGTGAGATAAAAGTGATATGGGTTGAACGCACCGCCGATGCCGGAATATTGATCGGCTTACAATATGTGAATATGGAAAAAACAGCTATTAAGGGGATACCCCGTTTTGCCCGCTGACAAACTGCATGACCTCCCGCCACCAGGGGAGCGCAGGATTAACCGGCAAGGTGTTGTGGCCCGCACCTTTAAATGCCCAGAGTTTCTTACGCTGGCGTAGCGCTTCGAACAGCTTTAAGCTGTGCTTGTTAGGGATGATTTCGTCTTCTTCGGCCAGCAAAACGGCGGTGTTTCCGGAATAATTCAGCAGGTTTTTAATATTGTCGAATTTATCGCGGATTAACCATTTGGCAAGGAAAAACCAGTAATGGTGTTGGGCAACTTCGGCCAGACTATCAAACGGCGTGACCAGCACCATGCCTTTCACCGGAATCTGCCCGCTCTGCACAATGCCGCAGGCCACGCCGCTGCCTAGCGATTCGCCCCAGAGAAAAATCGGGCCGCCAAAATCGTTTAACGCCTGTTTTGCGGTTTTGATGCCATCCGAAATCAACGCCAGTTCCGATGGCGCGCCGTTTCTGGCCGCATAGCCCGGATATTCGGCCAGGATTACCCGGTAACCCAGCTTTTCCAATGCGTCGAGGTAATAAGTCCGGTCTGTTGCGGTTCCCGCATTGCCGTGAAATATGATAACCGTACCCTTGCCGGAAGTTTTGGATGTTTTGGCGATCAGTCCCAGATAATTATCCATTGACGGCCAGAGCTTCAGGTTGACTTGATCGGCCAGCTGTTGTTGGATTTCAATCGAATAGGTATCAGGCAAATAGATTATTTTTCGTTGGAATATAAAAACGATCAGCAGGAGCAATAAGCAGGTCAGCAGGATTGAAAGCATAGATTTAAATGTCGGCATTTTTTGTTGGCTGAAGCCCTGTGCCCGATCATCTAGCCAAGTAGATCAGGCTGTTTATGCCCGATATTGTCAAGGCCGAAACGACAACGGCTTTTGGGGTTGCCTAACTCCGGTGTTTATTTAACGCCTAATGTCGGGCAACGAAGAGTTGTTGCCCGACACAAGATTGTAGGTATTTTATTTTCTGCGAGTTATCTTATTTCAGCAAAGGCAGTGCCACCTGCTCCTGGGGTACCGGAATTTGTTGACCGTTTAATGCTGAAAAATCCAGGTTTTTCAAGTCGATGCTCCAAGCCAGCGGGCTGCTGTACATACGGATATTGAATATCCGATTGGTAATATCCTTCACTACCGCCCATTGAGTGTAGTCGTATTCCACGCCTTCAGGATTCAGTATCGACGGCGTAGTCTTGGTTCGAACGGTGCCCAGAGGGATGTCCACCGCGTTCAGCAAATGGAAGGCTTGGCTTTGCGCATCCGCCGCCGTCTTGGCTTGCAATGCGAACTGCTTCAGGTAGGTGGTGCGCACGAAACGTGAAGGGGGGGTAGCGTTACCGGGCAAGCCGGCAAGTCCGGTGCCGTGACCGGTGTTTTCGGCCTTCAAGTCGCCAAGCATGATGGAATCGGTGTCCCAAGGGCTAAGGTTCACATAGTTGCGCAAGTTGTCGAGCTGCCAAGGGAAAGTAGGACGGTTGGTCAGCACGGCGACCGGATTGTCGCTGATTACCGCTTTGCCTTCGAGAAATTCAATAACAATACTGTTGCCATTGGCGTCATGCACCGGAAAGTGCAATGGACTTACCTTGTCCAACCATTTGTCTCCGATGACACGGATTTCATCGTTCTCCAGTGCGTGACGCACATCGTCGGTGCTGGCGCAGTGCGCGAGCATCCAATTGACGAAGAAGCCGCAAAGCACGTTTTTCGACGAGTGGAACAGCTTGGGTTCTTGATATTGGGAGCCGGGCAACCATAGTGCGCCGGTTGACAAGCCGGCTGTATTGAGTCCGTCCGTGCATATGCTGGTTCTGAAGGAGGAGGTGCCGACAAAACCGTAGGTCGGTGTCAGCTCCATTGTTTCGTCGTCCAGTCCTTGCAAAACGTCGGTGACATTGGGAGCTCGAATATAGACCTGTGTATGCAAGTCGGTGCCGAACTCCATGCTGCGACCATTCACCCACGTACCATCCGCCGCTTGAATAAGAAAATCTGTGCACATAATATCTCTCCCTAGTGTTTAGTTTTAGTTACGATTGTTTGTTTTTGACAGATATGACTGAAAGCCATTTTCTTTTGGATGATAGCCTATAGACAGCTGATTCTTCCTGTCTATAGGCTATCATCCGCCGCTCTGTCCGGTGCAAAAACCAATTTCTTTGTAACGATTTGTTTTACTTATTTGGTCTGTTTGGTTTTAGCTGCATTTAACCACTATATTTTTTATTCTGAAAGATTAATGTCGTTAGCCTTTGAGGCTTCCACAGAAAATATCAATATAAAGTAGTCATTTAGTGTTTTTCTCGCTGGCAGAGGCAGCGCTGCCCGGACAGATAGCGGATCGAACAACAGGGTGGCTTTGAGGGGCCTACCTCCGATCTTTATTGGGCGCTCCACGTGGTATGGAGGGGACGCCCCCGTCCCCAAACATCGGGCAACGATTTTGTTGTTGCCCGATATTAATACGCCTAGACTCATGCCCAGTCAAACCGTGTTTCAAAGGTTCCGGTTTTCTGATGCCTTCAAAAAAGAGGGCGATGAATCCCTTTAATCATTTATTCCTGAACCATTCAAGCTGGTTATGGCGCGGCCAAATATGTAAAATAAAAGCGGTTGCGAAAAAATGTAAGGTAATTTTTTGGCGCGATTTTTTTAACAATAATAATTTACGGAATAATTATGTGTTTTAGTGCAAATATGTCTCTTGGACTGGGTATGGTTGGACTGGCCGCATCTACTGTTACTTATCTTGATAATAGCGAGCCGTTATGGGTTCGGGTTGCAAGGTCTTACGCCATTTTTCATTTTGCTTTGATGGAATTTATTCAATATTTCGCCTATCCGGTTGCGGATCAGTGCGGTTATGGCACGAATCAATTGTTGAGTGAACTGTCGGTCTACCATATCAGCTTGCAGGCGCTGGCGATTATGCCGGCGTTGGCTACTTATTCATCCGACAAAACAGCGTTGAAGAAGGCCACCATCGCCGGCGTAATACTCAGTTCGTCATTTCTGGTGTTCAGCTTTCTGCCCAAAGAATGGCAATTGTTTGATATTGCCCCGAATTTTATCGGCAATATGATTTCGTGCCTGTTTATGGGTAAATACCATATCGGTTACCACATTGGCAGTGCGTTCGGCTTGCTGGTTACGTGGGGTTCGTTGTTTGGTTTGGCGGTCAGCGGTTTTGTCTGGAAGGATAACTGGCGCATCGCTACCTATCATTTCGTCATGGCTATTATGACGCTGTTTATGCCCCAATGGATATTCGGCGTGTCAACCGGAGAAGCGGCGGCGATGTATTGTTTTTATTCCATACCGATCACTATCAGCTTTATGCCGCAATTTAAAAAGTTCTTCGTCGCACAGAATGCAATAGAAGAGCGTGAATTTGCCTGAAAGGCATGTTAGCGCGGGTTTGGCGGGGCAGGGTGAACACTGTCTGACGTTACGCAAGAGCTAAGAAATGTTCACCACGAAGGCTAGAAGAAAAAATATAAAACGTCTGTTCTTCGTGGTGTTTTTAATTCATCAGTTACTTTAGCGTTTGCGCCTCTCCAAGGCTCTCTCGCACCGTAGCGGATGGAGGCGCGGCCCGGCTACCTCCCAAAATCAGCCAGTTTTGCCAATAAATATTCCAAATCCCGGTCCGTATGCTCGGCGGATGCCTGTAACCTGATTTCCTGTTCGCCTTGAGGGACAACCGGGTAATTCAGGCCGGTAACCAGGATATTGTTCGCCAATAAATGCGCGACCAACGCCGAGGTTTTTTCCGTATCCCTGATCAGGATGGGCACGATAGGGTGCTCTCCCTGTAAGGTTTCAAACCCCAGCTGTTCAAGCCCCGACCTGAGGCGGACGCCAAATACCCGCAGTTTTTCCAGCAAACGCAAGCCTTCAGCACTGGCAACAACGTCAACAGCTGCGCTTGCCGCAACCGCTTCGGCAGGCGTAATCGGGTTCGAGTAAATATAAAACGGCGAGGTTTCCCGCAAATAAGCAATCACCGACGAATTGGACGCGACATATCCGCCGTTAACGCCGAAGGCTTTGCCGAGCGTAGCAATTAAAATATCCGCCTTACCTTGGGTATATTCTTCCGTGCCCCGTCCGGTCTGTCCAAAAGCGCCAACGCCGTGAGAGTCGTCAACAATGGTGATGATCCCTTGTTCATAGGCGTCTTCATGACGCTTACAACAAGCGCTTATTTTATCGAGATCTGCGTAATCGCCGCGCATGCTGAAAATCCCGTCAGTGACCAAACAAACGCGTTTGACCCTGCCTTTGTAATCTTCAAGGATTTTGTCCAGGGCGTTAAGATCTGCATGGGCATAAATTTCTTTACCGGCGGGATGGGATAAGCGTATCGCATTGATAATGCAGTTATGATTCAGCGCATCGCTGACGACTAAAGTGTGTTCGGAAATAAACTGGGGCAATACCCCGGTCATCGTCGTATAAGCGGAACTGAACAGCATTGCCGATTCGCGGCCATGAAATTCGGCCAGTTTTTGTTCCAGTTCAATATGCGGCCGGTAAGTGCCGCTGATAAAGCGAACCGCTCCGGGGCCTGTGCCGAATTTTTCAGCGGCCGCAGCTTCCGCTTTGATAACCTGCGGATGCAGGGTAAGCCCCAGATAGGAGTTTGAATTCATGCGCAAGAAAGCCCTGTCCCCGTATCCCTCAAGAAAATACCGGGGGCCGGAACCATCAGCGGCGGCTCTGATGCCGGTAATGACTTTTTCATTGCCTTTGCATACACCCTGTTGCTGCAATTCGGTTAGTTTGCCGGTTAACAGCGGTTCCAGTTTTTTCAGTGACATAAACGCCTCCGTTTATTATTTAGTTGAGCGCACATTTTCCAGCATGTCCTTGACCATTGCCGGCAAATCGAATCGAGCCTGCCAGCCCCACTCGGTTCTGGCGGCGCTATCGTTCATGTGTCTGGGCCAGGAGTCGGCAATCGCCTGCCGCAACGGATCGACGCTATAAGCGATAGTGAACTCGGGAATATGTTTTTGTATTTCCGCCGCCAGCTGCTGCGGGGTAAAACTCATGGCCGTCACATTAAACGCGTTTCTGTGCTTTAGCTGCGTGCTGTCCGACGTCATCAGGTTGATGGCGGCATCGATAGCGTCGGGCATGTACATCATATCCAGTTGCGTATCGGCCCGAAGGAAACAATCGTAATGCCGCGATGTTATTGCTGCATAAAAAATATCCACAGCGTAATCGGTAGTGCCGCCGCCCGGCAGGGTTTTGCTGGAAATCAGCCCCGGATACCTTAAGCCGCGTGCATCGACGCCAAAGCGGCGATAATAGTAATCGCAAAGCAGTTCACCTGAAACCTTGCTGATGCCGTACATGGTCGTCGGCCGCTGAATAGTATCCTGCGGCGTATCCATGGCCGGGGTTTCCGCGCCGAAGGCCGCTATGGAGCTGGGGAAGAACAGCGCGCATTGATGCGTTCTTGAAACCTCCAGTACATTGATTAAACCGTTCATATTGACGTCCCAAGCCTGCTGCGGCTTTTGTTCCGCAACAGCGGAAAGCAGCGCGGCGAGATGAAAAATCGTATCGATATTATTGATTTCCACGATTTGGCTGATAGCCGGCGCATCGCGCACATCCAGGCAGTAAAAAGGCCCCGGTAGTTCGTTCAAGGCTGGTTTTTTATCGGTAGCAAATACATTTTCGGCGCCATATCTATTGCGCAAGGTTGTCGTCAACTCCGAGCCGATTTGCCCGGACGCACCGGTTACCAGTATTTTTCTCATCTGCACCTTCGCTGCTTTCTAAGGGGGTTAAGGGCATAGGATACGCCTCCTTGTGTCGGCCGCATCCGATAAATTGTTTAATGTTTGCGAAGATTTCCGGCGGATCGGTTCGGCAACCGGGCGATCGGCTTGGTTTTCCCCGCTCCAATTTGTCCGGATATGCAGCATCCTGAAATTCACTGTGTTAAGCTCGCGTTAAGTTAGCAAAATACAAAATACGTTTGAATAACTCGGCCTAAACATAATCGAGTTGTTTGATATGTAAAACTCTTATAGCAATCATCTTAAGTAAGGAAAAATAATATGAAAAAGGCAATAAAATTATCGCTGATTGTTTTGGCTTTCAGCTTGGTTACGGCTTGCGCAACTAATTCAGATGTTGAAGATTTGCAGTCGCAAGTTAATGGCTTGGATGCTTCTGTTAAACAAGCGTCATCCGATGCAGCCAGCGCACAAACCACAGCGGCTGATGCGGCTGCAAAGGCCGGAGCCGCGGAAACCGCCGCTAATCGGGCAGCTCAATTATCTCAGGATGCCAATAAAAAATTGGATAAAAAATTCAAAAAATCAATGATGAAATAAGTTATTGTTACTTTAAGCACCGTATGTTGGGTTAAGCGTTAGCCGTAACCCAACATACGGTGACAATAAGTGCCGGGCTATGCTAACCTGGCCGGACGCTTATATGTCCGAACACCGAATTGCCCCGCGACGTTCCCTTTGTTGATACTTATTCCGGCCTCAAGATTATGAAACGAATTTTATCCATGCTGATTCTTTGTCTCGGCGTTGTTCATTATCCGGCAGCGGCCAATACCGACGCGCCGCCGGAAATAACGGCTGATGAACTTGAACGCCAAATTCATCAACTGGTAAACCGGGAGCGGCAAAACCACGGATTATCCCAATTGGATAGGGATGAGCTGCTCGCGGCCATCGCCCGCAAGCATAGCCGCGACATGGCGAGCGATCACTTTTTTAACCACACGAATTTACAGGGGGAAGGTCCCGTCGAGCGGGCTAAAAACCTGGGATGGGACAAGAAAAAACAAGCCGGCCCCAATATCTGGGCAGTCGGTCCGGGTGAAAACATATTTATGAATCATCTTTACGATAAGGTCGTTACGACGAAACAAAACGGTGTTACGGTAAAAAAAGAATACGTCTGGAAAACCCCGGAAGAAATTGCGCAATCGACCGTCCAGGGGTGGATGGAAAGTCCGCCGCATCGAAAAAACATCCTGTCGCCGACATACGACCAACAAGGCATCGGAGTCACTATTTCGGGACACGAAATTTATGTCACCGAGGATATGTTTTAACTTTATTACCCACCTTTTATTTGGCGCGAAAACAGGTTTGCGTTCAGGTATGGGATAGGTCGTTTCGAGATATAAACAGCTAACAATCCGAGGAGTGTGTCACGAAAAGTAATCTACAAAATCGGCCTGCGTTAAACATGTTTTTAGAATCAATCGGGTCTGGTCTCGGCATCTCTTCCGTCTCTAAAAAGCGGCTATATCAAGCGATTATTTTAGCGGGCTGTATTATCAGTCAGGCATGTTTTGCTTCTTCCTGTACGCAAGGCGATAAAACCCATATCTGGATTTCACCGCGTGTAGTAAAAGCGGGGATGCCGGTTAATATTATGGCTGTGTCCGGCTCCCAAGCCGTCACGGAATTGGTATTAACCAATCCTAAGGGTGAAAAGCAGTTATTAAAAGCGACAGCTAATAATGGGGCACCCTGGTATTTATCGGCGCAGATTGAAAAACTTGGCGAAGGCCGCTATCAATTAGAGGCTAAAGATCAAGACAAACCGCTGGCGTGCCGCGAAGTTTTTAACGGCGATAATGGCGCAGAAAAACACGCCGGCTGGAATGACAGTTATGAAGCCTTTTATTCCGCCTGGATAGAACAGCTTTTTGATAGTCCGGCAGATGAAAGCCTTAGCTTTCGATCCCTGGAGCCTGTTTTGCGGGATTCAGAACGTAATTTTCTGCACAATTATTTAGGTTTGAACGAAGACAAAGTGCTGCCTGCGACGCCTGATTGTGCCGATTTTCCGTATTTTCTACGCAGCTATTTCGCCTGGAAAAACGGCTTGCCATTCAGCTATCGTGCTTGCAGCCGCGGCACAGCCAAAAACCCGCCTGTATGCAACGCTGCTACGATTATCACCGATTTTGTGCAACACGCCGCGCCGCCTTCCACATTTAAAAGCTTAAGCCATGCCTTAATGGACGTTGTGCATTCAGGGAATGGCCGCACCGCGCTTGCGAGCGAAGCAACTGATTTTTATCCTGTGGCGTTACGGCGCGAGGCGTTGTGGCCGGGCACTATTTATGCGGACCCATACGGCCATGTGTTAGTGCTGGTGAAATGGGTGCCGCAAACAGCCAATAGTCCGGGTATTTTATTTGCGGCCGACGCCCAGCCGGATAATTCCATCGGCCGGAAACGATTCTGGGAAGGCACTTTTTTATTCGCTAACTCAACCAGTGCCGGGGCCGGTTTTAAAGCGTTTCGCCCGCTTGCCGATAGCGGCACGCTGTTGAGCAATGGCGAGTTGCCGGACTATTCGACCGAACAAGGCGTGTTGAGCCCTGAAGATTTTTACGCGCAACTTTACAAACTGATTAATCCTAACGGTTTGGATGCTAGACAGGCTTACGAGGCGACTTTAGCCGCGCTGGTGGAGCAATTGGAAACGCGGCTGCAATCGGTTGAAAACGGTGAAGATTATTTTCGTAAACAGGCTGGTACTATCGAGATGCCGAAAGGTGCGGCCATTTTTGAAACTATCGGGGCGTGGGAAGATTACGCCACGCCTTCGCGTGATATGCGCTTGTTAATCGCTATCAATGTGTTGCTTGATTTTCCTGAAAAAGTCGTTCGCTATCCTGAATTGTTTAACCTGACGGCTCAATCCGCAGCACAGGTTAAAATCCAGATAGGGCAACTGCATGAAAAATTGATTGCCGAGAAAAAGATTCAGTATGTGCGCAGTAACGGCAAACCTTGGGAGCTTTCGGTAGCGGAGATATTGGCGCGTAAATCGGCGTTTGAGATGGCCTATAACCCGAATGATTGCGTCGAAATTCGTTGGGGAGCCAAAGCAGGCACAGAAGAATACGCAAGCTGTAAAAGGCATGCGCCGCAAACACAAGTTGAACAAATGACAGCGGTACGCGGCTGGTTTCGCGACACCAAGCGCCCCCCGCGCTGAGTTCTTTGCATCGCATTTTTAAAAAGGCTGCAAAGGGGCGATTTGAGGCAGTCATGACTGCCCGTAATTTTCCGTATAGCCAGGTTTCACCTCAACTGATGCCTTGCCGCCCCCGGCAACAAGCCGGAATACCCGTTATTTTTTAGTCACTTTGGCATCCGGCGTGCTATTCTTTGACGTCCCCGAGTCTAATGTAACTTCGGGGTTTTGCCCCCGCGAGTGCCATTTTCGGCCTGTATGCCTCTTCTCACGAAGTGTTGTGCCCGTTCGATCAGAACATTTTCCTGATGCACAACCCGCTCCTATGAGAAGAAATCCCTATGCCCGATTACCACGTCAAGTTCGAAACCGTCACTGTTGGCGGTACGGACTATATGATCCGTTCGTTGTTAGATCTCCAGCAATATTCCGATCCTCTGGGCGAAGCGGAACTGGCCGGCATTTCACCGGCCAGTTGGCCGCTATTCGGGCATTTATGGCCGTCGGCACGGGTCCTCGCCCTGGCTATGCATACCTTTGACCTGGCGGGGAAACGCATTCTGGAAATCGGCGCAGGTCTTGCTTTGGCAAGCCTGGTTATCCATCGCAGGGCAGGGGACATGACCGTCAGCGATTGGCATCCTTTGAGCCGGGCTTTCCTGAAGGAGAACCTGCTGTTGAACAAATTGGGGCCGCTGAAATATCACGCTGGAAACTGGGAGGTAAACAATCCTGAACTGGGTCAGTTCGACCTGATCATCGGCAGTGATGTTCTTTATGAACGGCAGCAACCCGGCCAGCTTGCCGGTTTTATTGATCGTCATGCCGCGCCGTCTGCCGAGGTCATTATTGTTGACCCGAATCGCGGCAACCGTGTCGGTTTTTGCCGGGAAATGGCCGGTCTCGGTTATGGGTTTACTGCCCGGCGCGCCGATCGTTTTATCGAAAACGGCGATCCGTATAAGGGGCATTTTTTGACGTTCACGCAATCATTGGAGCCGGAGCCGTCATGACCGGCCGCGACAACGTTCTTTGGTTACAGTTGTGGCGCGACCGGCGCACCGATTTTCACCAGCAAACGGCGAATCAGCTCCTGACCCGGTTCTGGCCCAGTCTCGATCTGGCAAAAGGCAGCCGGGTGTTTGTCCCGCTCTGCGGCAAGAGCCTGGACATGATCTGGCTTGCCAAGCAGGGGCACGAAGTGATCGGCGTTGAGTTGAGTCCTATAGCGGTGCGGGCTTTTTTTCGCGAGAACCGCCTGAAACCGGTTCGGCGGCAGGTTGGTAACTTTACGCTATGGAAACACGGGAGACTCAGCATCTTATGCGGAGATTACTTCTCACTGACCGGGGACGATCTGGGGCAGGTTGATACGGTTTATGACCGGGCGGCGCTCACCGCTCTGCCGGAAGACATTCGGGAGCCCTATATTGCCCATTTGAGACGGATTGTTGCCGATACCGCCAAGGTTTTTCTGCTGACCACGGAGGACGCCGAAGAAAAAGACAGTCCAAGCCAAGCTTTTGGCGTTGCCGAAGAGATCAAGACATTGTACTCGGAGGGTTACGAGATCGATCTGGCCCATGTTGAGAGCGTGTTCGAGATTAATCCGGAATTGCCGGGCAACCCCCCGGAGCGTACCGAGTACAAGGTCTACCGGCTCTCCAGCAGAGCCGCAGGGTGATGTTACGGAAAGACTGCGAAACTATTTTTTAATAAAGTAATAATAGCCGCCGAATTTTCCTTTTAGGGTCATGTTGTTGTCGTCTTTTTCCACTAAAGTAAACAGGTCGAATCTGCTGTTGCCCAGCAGGGCAATTTTTAACTTACCGTCGGCTATTTCGTAATTTACCGGCGGTTGGTCATAGTATTTTCCTTCGCGTGGAATATGTAAGATCGTTACTTTGCCGTCTTTAAAGACCCAGGTATCTTCCCTGGGGGCGGATTCTTTATCGGTTAAAAAGTTCTTGCTGTATTGCAGCTTCCAGGCGCCTTCCACTTCTTTTGTGGATTGCAGGGTAATATCAGCATAAACAGCGCTGGTAAATACGGATAAAATCAATAACATTGCTGTTAGACTTGCTTTTTTTATGTACACTTTAAATTTCCTGTTTTAATTTAATAATGGCGTAATCATTCGACTCAGGCGCTTTGGGGGGATTTTATATCGCGTATCAGAAACATGAGGATGACCCAATCACTACGGGGATGCGCCAAACTTGAAAGCGCTGTTCGATGTCTCGGCATCGGAATCAATTATGCGCCGGAAATGCTTGAACAAACAGCGGTTTGTTATGTGTTGCCGGAAAAGGCTGCTTTGAATGGCGGTTATTTTGCCAAAAGAACAGCGCAGGGTGATGATTGGAGGTTATTTAATACCCTGAACTTTATCCAGCGCCTGGACAATAAACCACCACTGAAACCCTATTCCCAAAAGCACGGCTATATGCAGAATTTCATGGGGACCGATTATGCCGGGAAGTATTGTCAATTTATGATGGTATTCAATAATTGCTCCTACGGTGTAGAAAATGCCGCCGAGCACCAGCGGCCGGATAAAAGCAAAACCGTATCTTCGCCAAAGATGAAATCCCATAAGAAGCCCCATCCATCCAAGGCCCAGATAGAAAGACAAACCTAACCATTCAGGTATTGTTGTAAAAAAAATTGTTTTTATGACCAGGCCGCTGATGGCCAGAATCCAGACTATAACCAGAAATCCCCATCTTAAAAAACCGGTAAAAAGAATGCAGTGTATCGGCGTAAAAGTGGCGGCGATGACTAGAAAAATAGCCGCATGGTCGAGCCGTTGAAAAACCGTATGTGCTGTTCCGGTTGTCGTCAACAAATGATAAATGCCGCTGACCAGTAATAAAAAAATACAGCAGCCGGAAAATACAGCCAGTGAGATGATGCGAATGCTGGATCCCTTTCCCCGCTGAAGCAGGAGGTAAGCCTGATAAGTAAAAAATATTGCGCCTAAAAGATGAATTATTGAACTTATAGGGTGCGTAAAACCAAGCAAGGGATAAATAGCCGACATAGCAGAAATACCTCCAACCTTATCTTGCGGCGCTTGAGAAATAGTATTCTCAAGCATGATGATTTTGCAAGATCATGCATCGCCTTTATCGCAAATTAGCTGTGATTATTCAACAGTTAAAAGGACGGCGCACGGATGATGCGGGTTAGACGGACTTTATCTTCTTTTTTATCCGTGAAATACGTGTCATCAGATTTATAAGGTTAACATCCACTGAGTAGTTACAATTAGCTTAACGAATCAATGCCAAGATTAGCCAGAGCATCCGCTCTGTCATTATCTTTGTCGCCTGAATGGCCTTTTACCCAGGTCCATTCGATGTTATGCCGTTGAATGGCGGCGTCCAGTCTGCGCCACAGGTCTTCATTCTTAACAGGGCTTCTGGAAGCAGTTTTCCAGCCGCGTTTTTTCCAGTTGCTCATCCATTCGGTAATGCCTTGCAGCACATATTTCGAATCGGTATTGAGCTGTACGGAACAGGGTTTGGTTAGGGTTTCCAGCGCCTGGATCGCCGCCATCAACTCCATGCGGTTGTTGGTGGTGTCGGGGTCGCCGCCGTAGAGTTCCTTAACATTTTCCTTATAGCTGAGGATGACGCCCCAGCCGCCCGGTCCGGGGTTGCCTTTGCAAGCGCCATCGGTATAAATAATGACGGGATCAGTCATGTCTGTTTTTCTGTGTTGTTGGTGAGTTAAGCGGGTTTGCCAGAATTAAACGGGGGTTTAGCGCTTTTACAGGCGTTAATGGAATCAGGTTGTAGCGGCGTTTGATGGCCTTAATCGCATAGGCGGTTGATGTGAGCGAGTGTCCCCGGGTTATAAATTTTCCGTGAGTCGACTTTACTGTATCTAAGCTAAATTCCGATGATACGGTGACTTCAAAATTTAATAATTTTAGCCAGTCCAAAATTCTTGGCCGGGAAATAAAGTGTCCTCCCCAGGAGTCGGCCATTTTTTTATCCCATAAATACTGGTATCTAACCCACAGACTCCAAGGATTAAAATTCAGTACGACTAATATTCCCTCCGGCTTTAAAACGCGTTCCACTTCGCGCATGGTCTGAAACCGGAAGGCGTCAAACTCCAATAAATGCGGGATTATGATCATATCGACACTGTTGCATTGCAATGGCAGGCTGTATGCCTTGGCCTGGATTTTTCTCGCCTTGGCGCAACCCAGGCTTTTGGCATCGAGTATCGTAAAACTCCTGTATAAAGAACAGTCGATAAATTCGCTTTCCCAGCCTAATCCGCCAATCTGCAGAATGGTCTGCTTACAGCTGACGGTGATAGACCGCTGCAAATAGTCGGCTTCAAGCTGTTGCAGCAGCTTGCCTCTAGGGGTTTGATACCAGGCAAATAAGAAATTACGTTTCATGTGCGTATTTTATACTATCTGACTTTGATGATTTTCAATAAAAACAAGCTATAATGATAACATCCTAATAATAAACATAACTCTAATATAGGCTTGGATCATGCACGTTAACTTTAACAGGTCAGGTAAGTTTTTATTGCTGTTGACCTTTTTAATCGTAACAGGCTGCTCAACAACCTCAAAAGACTCTTTTAACGATAGGCCGCCTGACACTTCCGAAACGGATAACAGCTATGTGAGACATTCTCTCCATCCGTTCGGCAAAGAAAAATACACGGTACCGGCAAAGTACAAGAATACGGTTTGGGAACGGTTAATATCATTATATTCTCTGCCCCATATCGAAAATGAACGGATTGACCGCGAGTTAAACTGGTACTTGCGCCACCCGGCATATCTTGCCAGAGTTCAGCAGCGGGCGGAACCTTATCTGCATCTTATACTCGATGAGATCGAAGCAAAAAATATCCCCGGCGAACTGGCTTTATTGCCTATAGTCGAGAGCGCTTTCCTGCCGGAAGCGTATTCAAAAAGCGATGCATCGGGGCTCTGGCAATTTATACCGGCCACCGGCCGTCTGTATGGCCTACAACAAAACGCCTGGTACGATGGCCGCCGCGATGTTTATGCCTCAACCAAAGCCGCCACCGCTTTTCTTAAACAACTGGGCGAGACTTTTGATGGTGACTGGCATCTTGCGCTGGCATCTTACAATTACGGCAAGGGCAATATAAGAAAAGCCATCGAAAAAAACGAAAGCCTCAATCTGGATACAGATTACTGGTCATTGGATCTGCCCAAGGAAACGGCGGATTATGTGCCGCGGTTGCTGGCCATAGCCAGAATATTCGCCAATGCCGACAAATACAATGTTAATTTACAACATATCCCCAATAAACCTTACTGTGAGCTTGTTGATGTCAAATCCCAATTGGATTTAAACAAAGCGGCGGAGCTGGCGAATACGCCCCTTAATGAGTTTTTAAAATTAAATCCCGGCTTCAACTACTCAAGCACCGCGCCGCAGGGGCCGCATCACCTGTTAATTCCCGTTGCCAAGGCGCAAACATTCAAACAGAAGCTGGCTCAACTGCCTTATGAAGAACGGGTCGACCTGCAGCGCTACCATGCAGAGACGAAAGCGCAAAGCCGACATGATGAAATTCAGGCGACTATCCCAAGCCAACACAGAGTTAAAGCCGGGGAAAGCCTTGTATCTATTGCCGACAAGAATAATACAACGCCTCAATCAATCCGCCAGGCCAACCATTTAACGAGTAATTCTATCCATTCCGGTATGCTTTTAAAGATGCCGACGACACAAAAGCCAGAACAGTTCTCTGCCAAAACAGCTAAAAATAACCCCGGCGGCAATGCACAGGTCTATGTTGTAAAACAAGGCGACACGTTCTGGAATATTGCGCAGAGATTTTCGGTTAGCGTTAATGACATTCAGGCCTGGAACAAGATCACCTCTAAATCGGCATTGGTCTTAGGTCAGAAGCTGACGATCAAAGCCGCCAACCAACAGGCTCTAGCTTCATCGGCGGGAATTCGCACAATTAGTTACACGGTTAAACCGGGCGATTCGTTGGCGCAAATTTCCCGTAAATTTAATGTCTCAATCGCAGACCTCCGTAAATGGAATCCGTCCGGAATAAACAATTCCCTTACTCCGGGAAAAGTACTGAAAGTGATTATTGAAACTTGATTTGCAGTTGCGTTGAAAGGATGATAAGGATTAATACCCATCAGGGATTTATCTTAATAAATGGCTGTGAACTAAGCTTACACAAATTTCTCTGCCTTCTCCGTTTTGGGATAAGGCAGAGATAAAGGCTCCGCAATAAAGGGGCGAATCTATTTTTAATTAACGTCCGATCAATGCGGCGTTTAAGGTATCCGCTAAAGCGCCATTGCCTCGGGCTTTGACATATTCGATCACCACCGGGATAAATTGTTGCACCATCGCAGGCGACATGCCCTGCTGCTGAAAAGCGGAAATCACAGAAATCAAATTCCCCGCCGTTCCGCCCGAAGCGCCCGCGAGTGAAGATAACTGCCCCGCCAAGCCGCCCTGTTGCGGCAGGGCGGGCACAGTCCCCAACATGCCTTGTATGCCCGGAACCGACTGCTCCAGTTGGGCAAATGAATCTGCCTGCATCTTGTTTTTAGCAATCTGAAACAAAGCGCCTGCGCCCCCTTGGGCCTGAGCCTGCGTCACGCCTGTCCGCTGCATCAATAATTCTGTCAAACTGCCGGCCTGCACTGCCTGGGCCGCATTAACGGCCTGTTGGCCCTGCTGCAATGCTTGGCCGGCATTATTTGCATTGCCGTTGACATCGTTATTGACCGCATTAAGCACATCTTTCCACCCTGCGGCACCGGCATTTTCGAACAAGGCCATAGAAATGGCCAGCGACGCACATAACGTTAGAATTGTTTTTTGCTTCATATTTTCCTCTCACTGGGTTTAAGCACTGTTTAAGGGGCGATAATATCGGATAAAACTTACACTGTAATTAAGAAATCAGCGTCGACATAAAATAGCCGCCCTTACGACGGTTTCAGTTGTCATACAGTAGCTTTGCGAAGCAAGTATTCAGTTCCGAATATCCAAATTTGCCGTTGCATAAAAGCTCAATTAAACTAGTCAGCATGGAGAATAATAATTAGACAAACGGGCGTGGGCCGGTAAGTTCGGCACAAAGAAGGCGCGGATATTGCTGGATTTTGTTTCTAAATTCAGTCTACCGGGTTCGCGTATCTGACATTTTTCATAGGCTGTGCTTTAGCACTATCCATAAGGAGAATACCATGGCACAAGAAAAAGATTATTTAAAAGACCCGTTTGGCGATGCCGTTTCCGACATTGTCAAAGGTATTGACCGCGATGTGGAACGGGGGGAAGACGCCCTGATGTTGGGATTCGGCGTGGTCATGTTGTCGTCCACTTTTGCACCTGTAGCGCCGCCGACTATTCTTTTGCCGTTGGTTGCGCTTACTTTTGCTGTTTCTGCGGGTTTTGCGCGAATCAATTATCACAACATGGAGCGAAAACTCCTGCAATCGATGGCGCAGCTCGAAGGGCATGACAAAATCATCCTGCACCCGATTGCCGCTGTTTTTACCGAGTATCCCATGCGCTCTTTGGCCGAGTCGTTTAATCCGCTAAAGAACCTGAAACGAACCTGGAAAAGCGCGCTGGGCGGCATTCTGATTAATCCGCTATGGATGCCCATTTTCTATGTGATGGGTATGCAAATCAATGAAGAAAAAAATCTAAGTATTTTGAATCGGGCCATCATCGGCGTTGAGCAGAAAATTTCTTCTTTGTCATCTCTTGTTTAATCTTTTGGATACGCTGATTTAAGCCAAGCCTCAGTTAATGCCACAAAATGTTTTATGGTACGGATGCGTTTACAGGGACTTGTTCAGCAAATGGACCCGAACATCCATGCTATTTAAAATACAGCCCAGGCCAAACTGATGGAATATCGAAACATCGGCCGCATCGCGCCCAAAAGCAATAACCACCCTGCCGCCGCGCAAATCGCTCTGGGTGGGATCAAACGTGTACCATCGACCCCCGACATAGGCCTCGAACCAGGCATGCAAGTCCATAGGTTCAAGCCGATACAAATAACCCACCACCAGCCGCGCCGGTATGCTGATACTGCGGCATAAGGTTATGGCCAGCTGCGCAAGATCCCTGCATACGCCGTAGCCACGGTTATGAACCTCGACTGCCGATAGCGGGTAGTCGCTGGAGCCGGGAATGTACTGTATGGAATGGCGAACCCAGTCAGTAATTTTGCCTGCCTGGTCGTAACCCGGCAGGGCGTCGGCGACTACCTCTCTGGCAAGATCGCCAAACCTGTCTGATTCGCAATAGCGGCTCGGTAACAGATAAGGCAGAACGCGATCAGGAAGATTCTGGATTTCAACAAAATAAGCGCCAGGCGCACTATCAACATGTTCGGCAGTGATTACGTCGGAGGAGGTCTGAATAATAAATTCCCCGGGAGGCGCAACCAGGCGTTGACAGAAATTCCCGTAGCTGTCCTTGCTTTCAGTTATCGGCACGCAAGGCTCAACGGTATAACTGGACCTTGTAATCCATTGCTGTGCGCCGCGCAATGGACGCAACATTAAAATTAAAGCCGTTGGTGCCTCTATCTGGAAACAAAGATCGCAGCTCACTCTCAACTTCATATTAATTTCGATATTAATTTCGCGCATTAAAAATAACGGATGACTGCTGTTGCGCGCAACGTGTTCGGCGACATCAAAACCGCACCGATTGAATCTGGTTATACGCGTGCCTTAGCCATATTTTGACACGTTGCCGCTCCAGTAAACCCAAGGCGTTCAGGTTTTCAGTGTCCTTATTTGTTGCCGCCCAGAAACTGGAGCTGTTGCCATCGATCTTGGTCATTACCGGTGAATGCAGCCGCTTTAATGTCATCATTCCGGCATTCAACGCCAATGCACGGTCTTTAATGCCTGAGGACTCTAAAATAGTAAAGTTTTCGTCACGCAGCTGGTTTTGCACCAGTATGTAATTCAATCGTGAGCCGTATTGATCGAGCAGCTTGCCAAGCAAATCCGCACAATCTTTACCGGAGTCCATCACGTTCCAGTAGTGCAGGGAAACCCCCAGTTCCTCTGCCAATTCCAGCACGCCGGATTCATCGATCCATTTTGCCAGCGGATAATGCGTTTGGGCGGCGAGATCAACCAGAATGCGCTGTTCGGGGTTCGCCAATGCGGTTTCCATAATGACATCGAGGCTTTGATAATCATCAATGACGGTAGGCGAGGCATAGTCTGTATAAAAACGCAGCAGGGAACCATGCGAACGGTCCGTATCAAAGCCGATAAACGGTATTTCATTGTCTATCATGTATTGAGCCAGCACACGCGCTACGACGGATTTTCCTACGCCGCCTTTTTCGCCGCCGATAAAATGAATGGCACTCATGGTTCCTCCATTAAGTTAGTTACAGGTCATGGTTTGTTTTTTAAGCAATAACCGAACCAATATGCCGCGTTAATCACAACAGGCGCCAGGACGAACAGCGCAATGCGCTATTGCTGATCGGCCGGCGACAATTGTGGATGATTTCAGTGCAAAAAACAGGTTTTCAGCTCAAATTGGTGCAAATCATTGCGAAGACGTGCTCGCTATTCGGGCATACCTCGTTCCCGCTCTACTCATTATTTCCCATAATTAATCGATAACAGCATGATGTTGTCCTGAGTCCAATAGCATTTAACCAAGCATGACAATCACGTTTGGGACGCTTCCTTTTTTAAGTCATGATTTAAAGTGTGAACGCCTGCGTCAGTGAGAGTCAAAGAACACGAAGTAGCGTAAACTATGGCGCATTAATTGCTGGTTATTATGTAACCTAAGGATTTATAGTCGCGGCTCGATACGATTGGCCCGCTAGCCTATGAGTCTATTTTCCGGAATGACGCATTAACTGAACATGAAACCGAATCAACACGACAAACTGGATACTTATTTCCAGCAGGTGCAGGACATTATTCTGAACCGCCAGGATTGGGTGACCGGCTTATTGCCGGCCAGTACCGCCGTCAATGCGCACGGCAATTATACCGATGCCTGGGTAAGGGATAATGTTTACAGTATTTTAGCGGCATGGGGACTGGCGATTGCTTACCGGCGCGATGAAGACAGCCAAGTCGAAAAAAACCGCGGGCGCACATATCTGCTGGAGCAAAGCGTCGTCAAGCTGATGCGCGGACTGCTGACGGCGATGATGCGCCAGGCGGCCAAAGTCGAGAAATTCAAGCATACGCAGAATCCGCTGGATGCGTTGCATGCCAAGTATGATACAAAAACGGGCGGCGTGGTGGTGGGCGATCATGAATGGGGGCATTTGCAACTGGACGCCACGTCTTTATTCTTACTGATGCTGGCGCAAATGACGGCATCGGGCTTACGCATTGTGTTTACGATAGACGAAGTCAATTTTGTGCAAAATCTGGTTCACTATATCAGTCGAACCTACCGCACGCCTGATTACGGTATCTGGGAGCGCGGCCACAAAATCAATCACGGCATCGCCGAATTAAACGCCAGCTCGATCGGCATGGCAAAAGCCGCGCTGGAAGCGCTGTCCGGTTTTAATCTATTCGGCAAAGATGGCGGGCAAGCCTCTGTTGTTCACGTTATCAGCGACGATATTGCCCGAACGCGGATTACGCTGGAATCATTATTACCCAGAGAATCGATTTCCAAAGAGGTGGATTCAGCCGTGCTCAGTATCACCGGATTTCCGGGTTTCGCGGTTGACAATCAAACCCTCCGGGTAAAAACGGAAGCCATTATTCATGAAAAACTTGAAGGCCGCTATGGCTGCAAGCGCTTTCTGCTTGACGGCCACCAAACAGCTATAGAAGACAGTTGCCGTCTCCATTACGACCCGCGTGAACTCAAGCAATTCATGAATATTGAATGTGAATGGCCGTTGTTTTTCACCTATTTCGAGCTAAACAGCTTATTCACCGGCGATAACGAAACAGCCATGCGTTACCGTACCAAACTGGAAAATTTACTGGTTGATCAAAACGGCCAGCGATTATTGCCGGAACTGTATGTGGCGCCGATAGAGTCGATTGCAGCAGAACAGGCCAACCCGCACAGCCAGGAACGCGTACCGAATGAAAACATTCCGCTGGTTTGGGCGCAAAGTCTTTTTATGCTGGGCAGTCTTATCCAGGATGGTTTGCTTTGCTGTGACGACATAGACCCCTTAGGTCGGCACAAAACTGTTAAGCAACACCAGGGCTGCAAGCTGCAAATTCAATTGCTTGCCCAGGACGAAGCTGTACAAGGCAGCTTAATGGAATTAGGCATCCAAACTCAAACGCTCGCTGAAATAGCACCTATCCAGATAAGGGAAGCCTCAGAACTGGCCGAGGCGTACACCCATGTAGGCAGAAACGACCGTATGGGCTTAACAGGCAGGCCCTTGAGACAGTTGCGGACGCTGGCGACATCCAAGATTTACGTATTGGCCGGTGAACACCTGTTGTTTTTACCGCAGTGTCTCAGTCAAAAAGGTTTTTATCTGGCGATGGACAACCGTTTGGTCATACAGCGCTTACGCCTGGAACTGGCATATATCTATAATCATTGGGATAGGCCGGGTAATCCTCTGGTGGTTATGACTATAAAGCATAATATGCTGGGCTGCCATAACCGTGAAGTTCTGATTGAATTCATCAAGGAACTGCAACAAGGTTCCAGCCGGGGAATCCCTTTGCAACTCGGAACGCTTTTAGATTTTTCAGCAACGTCAAGTCATGAAAAAATCGACTACCTGCATGATTTTCAATTCTCTAAAGCCTCCTGGGAGGACGCTGAGCGGCCCTTTTTCAGGGTATTACCCATAGACGCCGCTCCACCTGCGCCGTTGGATACGCATACATTGACGGCATGGGAAATCAGTGCAGATGAAATACTTATCGGGCAACTAAAAACCAACGCCAATCTTTACGCACAACTCGAAGTATTAAGTTTACTGAGCCTTCGTCATGGTTTGGATTACGACACCGGATTACCGGCTATGGATGGCGCTGCCGGTTGTGTCCGCGACTTGCTGGAAGAAATCTATGAGCGGGCTGGAGACCGGCACGTCTGGTACATTGTCAGGCGCTGTGCCGGTCTATTGGGCAAATACGATATAAATCTGGAACAAGCGGCCACCGATATACTGGTTCGCCAACATGCACTTACATTAGGCCGCGCCTACAGCGGCAAGGCGACCTTGAAGCGCCCGGCCGATTCCTCGGAAATTTTGCAAACTATCCGCACTTACAACAATACTGATACCAGTGAACATACCATTATCCAGGAGTTGGTCATTTATTTGGGCATGTTAATCAAATCCAACCCGGAATTATTCTCCGATATGCACACAATACGGGTGGGCCATATCCTGCAGTTGATTATCATCAGACAAAAACGCGAATCGGGCAGCATTACATTAGATCAGGCTTTTAACGAAATCCTTTCTTTACCGCCTTATCAGTTATCAGAAAAAGTAAGGGAAACGCTGGAGGACTACAGCAATACGGAAGATCAACTGGATTTGGCTGAAACGCTGCACTACGAGGGGGACTGCGGCGAGTTAACCCGTGCGCGTTTTTCAAACAGCATGGATCAGAAAGACCGTGGGGAAACCGACGACTGGTATCAATGGCGCGAACGGCAAGGGAGTGTCGGCAGAGAGAATGATGCTTTTTTTGCCAATGTCTGGGACATCCTGCATCATTGCAAAGGATTGGTGATAGGTGAAAAACTCAACAGCAAAAACCGGCTGGATAGCGAGAACACCCTGTCACAGACGACGGCAGGCGAACAAAGTTTCAAGTTGCACGTCAACCATCTGCTTAATAAAATTCAGGCCCCGGTCTATCGCCAGTTAACAGTAGAAGCGCTAAAAGCAATGGCGTCCATTTTCCGTAAAACCCCGTCATTGTATATTGACGATACGTTCTTGACCGACATCATTATCGGCCATGCGGTAAGAATCAGCTGGATGCAATCCCACCCTGAAAACAAAGAAAATTACGAAGAGTGCGCGTCAGCGGCATGGCAGGATTTTTACCGGCTGCCGCCGCATAAAGTCGCCAACGGCATCCTTGATGCTTTAGTGCATCTGCTTAACAAGGAACCGCAAGCGGAGCCTGTGGAATCCTGAGCTTAAGAACCGCAGTTGGGAAGCAGGCCTCTTTGAAGTGCCTCTTCCAATCTACAAATCAACCCGCATGGTTTTAACGGCTGCCTTGTTGAGTACAGGCAGTGCGCCTATCGCTTCCCGAAGCTTGTGTTCCCAACTGCGCCGAAGTTGCAGCAAATAATCATCATCGTCATCAAAACAATAATACTCAGTAAAGCTGAAACTGTTTTTACGATAAATGAGCATTTCTACCGGCGGGCCGACACTGGCGTTGCTGCGGATGGTCGAGTCCATTGACACCAGGCAGCAACGCGCGGCTTCGTCTATCGATGTGCCCAGTTTAAGAAACCGGTCCAGTATCGGCTTGCCGTATTTACTCTCGCCGATCTGTAAAAACGGCGTATTGGCTGAACTGGTTATGCTGTTGCCCTCTGCGTACACCATAAAAGCGCCATGCGGCTCATCACCGATTTGGCCGGCTAAAATAAAGCTGGCCGAAGGATTAAATGCGGATTGTCCTTCGGGGTTGATATGCTGCTTTTGTTTTTCGACACTGACATGACCCAGGTAGGCGGCCGCCTCGGATAAGCATTCCACATTATTGAGATTGACGCCGGCATTTTTGATTTTATCACGGTGCAGCTGCTCTAAAACCGATTGAGTGGTCGCAAGATTACCGGCGCACAGTAAAACAATCTTGCGGTCATCGTTGGTTTTAAAGGCATGCATTTTGCCGTGGGTACTGACGTTATCAATACCTGCATTGGTTCTTGAGTCGGAAACCAGAATAAGTCCTTCGTCTATAGAAGCAGCAATACAATAAGTCATAAAACATTCATTTGTTATGGTTGAAGATACTTTTTAAACATTATCCAACAAAGCAACACCAACGTCCATGCTGCTCAAAATACACTCAGCGCCTAACTGCCTGAACGACAGCGCGCAACTTCGCAACTATTCAGCACGAAGAGAAAGGGAACACGGATGACTCTGATTTAACGGATAAACACTGATTAACAACAAGCTTTACTTCAGTTTTAAAAATCCGTTTAAATCCGTCCAATCAGCGTTATCCGTGCTCTATTAATCACGGTTAGTATACGCTGAAATAGTCATTAAAATTACAATCTAAGCACATCCACCGACACCGACAAAGTATGCTGTCCGCCGCCGAAGGCAATTCCTTTTAACGGGGTGACATCCGTATAATCGCGCCCCCAGGCTAAAGTGATATGTTGATCAAACGGCACTTTATTATTGGTAGGGTCGAAGTCCAGCCAACCGATGCCCGGCACATAGACCGAAAACCAGGCATGCGACGCATCCGCCCCGACCAAGCGTTGTTTGCCGGGCTCCGGCTGCGTTTCGACATAACCACTGACGTAACGCGCTGCAATGCCAAAGGAACGCAGGCAACCAATCGCCAGATGGGCAAAGTCCTGGCATACGCCTCGGCGAAAATGAAGCACGTCGGATAACGGTGTGGCAATCGTGGTAAAGCTGGGATCGTAGGTGAAATCGACATGGATACGCTGCATCAAATCAGCCACCACCTGCACCAGCGGCCGATCGGGCAAAAATGAGCTTTGTGCATAATCAGCCAGATCGGCATTGGCGACCACTATCGGCGAGTCCAACAGATAAAGCTTGGCATCCAGCAGCTCATCACAGACATCCTGTTGCTGATCCTGATTTTGCAGCAGCGTTTGTCCGGGAGTTTCCTGCAACCGGTTACGCACTTGTTCCCAAGGCAGCGAATTAGCCAGATCAGCACTACTTTGCCTGGGAAATACCGTAACTTCACTGACCGCAGTGACCACCAAGCGTTGATGCGCTTGCTGTACGGCGAAGTAAGCGACACGATTACCGAAAAAATCCCGGCGTTCTTGAAAGTCGCTAGGTTCGGGGCTAATGTCAAAGCGGCTGGTTTGGCATTGCTGGCGCCAGAAATCGCGGGGTTGCAACCGGGCCTCATTCTGGCACAAACCGACCAACTGACTGTATTGGTAGAGAGTGCTGTGGGTAATGCGGTATTTCACGGTTCATCCTCCGGTTGAGTCGGCGTCATCAGTTGCGGCATTTGAGAGTGGCTGAAATAGGCTTGCGCGAGCACTTCATAAAGCCGCCACAGCCTCTCCGTCATCGCCGAGAAAACGTTTTCCAGTTCACTGTAAACACCGGAATCGTCATCCGCTTTAACCAATTCGGACACCTTGACCAGGCGCAGGTCGGTGTAGGCTCGGAGTATCAAACATTCCTCTTCGCTCAACTGCCCCTTGCTGCGCTCCCTGGGCAACGCACTGATATGATCGGACAACTGGTGCAATTGATAGGCCAATGACCGGGGGTGGGTTTCATCCAGCAGCAATAACTCCAGCACCATCGGCAGCTGGATGAATGAGCGGTAGCGCCGCCGATAAATGCTCAAACTGTCGGTGGAGACCAGCACCGCTTCCAGCAGCTGATTTTGCAATGCCGTCTCATGACACTGCACCACCGTGGCGCGCAGCAAAGCCACCAATGCCAATGCATGTTCCAGGCGGCGACCGCTATCCAGCATCAGCCAACCCGCTTCGCGGGTCATGCTCTCGGTGGTTAAGCCGATAAATGCGACAAAACCGGTGATTAAATCATCCAGGTTTTTTTGCAGTTGTTCCTGATCGCACTCGTTATTCACTACCCGTTGTTGCCAGCGCCGCTGGATATTATCGACACAGCGCCAGGTATCCTGGGACCAGACATCGCGAATACTGAAAGCGGTTTGAGTAAATGTCTGAATGTTGGCGGCTAGCGTTCCGGCGCGTTGGGGATTTTTAGCCAATGCCAGCAATTCATTGAAGGGTTCTTTTAATACAGACGCATCGCCCCGGATGAACCCCGGATAGGTGCCGGTTACCTGAGTCATTGCGCACAATAATATGTTCAGGCATCGGCTGCCCAGCGGATCGTCAAATTCACGGATTTCGGTTAACTTGAGCAATAGGGTGCGCATCAGGCGGGTAGCCGCTTTGATACGCTCCAGATACCTTCCGACCCAGAACAGATTGTTGGCCGCGCGGCTGGTCAAGGGTTCGGTGACAGCAGACAAGACCATATTCCGTCCGGGCTGAAACCACAAACTGACCTGTTTGTCCGGCTCATCGGCCAATACCCAGGTGTCCTTGCTGATTCCGCCCGCCTGATTTGAAACAATAAAATCGTCCTGCTGACGGGCAACCCGGGTCAGGCCGCCGGGCATCACTTGATAGCCGTCGCCGCTGGCAACCGCAAAGCTCCGTAGCACCGCAAATCGCGGCTCAATGTGGTGGTCGATGAACGCGGGCACCGTAGAAAAACTGACATACTCCTGGCCTACATAACAATGCGGCTTGGCGATAATCGCGGCGCGTAAAAACTCTTTTTCCTTAATGCTTAACAGTCCGCCAAAAAGTGCGTAATTCTCTGAAGTGCGATTGATCGGTTTAATAACCAGCCGGTCAAGATTTTGCAGCACGAAATCCCGTTCGCGACGCTGACCGCACCACCAGGTGGCAACCGACGGCAGCTTCAATTCCTGGTTTAAAAAATACCGCGACAGCCTGGGTAAAAACGCCAGTAATCCGGGATTTTCCAGAACGCTGCTGCCCAAAGGGTTGGCAATCGCCACATTGTTCCGGCGCACCGCCTCCAGCAATCCTGCAACCCCCAACCGGGAAGCGCTACGCAGTTCCAACGGATCGCAGAAAGAATCGTCAACGCGGCGCAAAATAACGTCGACCGGTTGCAGGCCGTCCAGCGACTTGAGCCAGACGCGCCCGTCGCGCACCGTCAGGTCGTCACCCTGAACCAGAGAGAATCCTAGATAAGACGATAAATAGGCATGTTCAAAATAGGTTTCATTAAGCGAGCCCGGAGTGAGTATGACAATCCTCGGGTCTTCTTTCATCGGGGCCATATCCATCAGTCCCTTACGCAATGCCTTAAAAAAACCGGAAACCCGGTGCACTTGCATGTCCCGAAAAATATCAGGAAGTACGCGAGTCATCACGGTGCGGTTTTCCAAGGCATAACCGGCGCCGGAAGGCGCCTGGCTGCGATCATCCAACACCCACATGCGGCCGTTATGGCCACGGGCAAGGTTGGCCGAATAGACAATCAGCTGGCGTTGCGGCTGGGGCAGGGCGCCTACACAGGGATGCAAAAATCCGTTGTGCGCCATCACCAGTTCACTGGGTAACAGGCCTTTTTTTAACAGCTGCTGTTTGCCGTAGATGTCTTTTAGAATCAGGTCGAGCAGTTCGGCGCGCTGTTTAAGGCCTGCTTCAATGAGTAGCCATTCTTCACTGCTGATCAGTAGCGGAACAGGATCAAGCCGCCACGGCCGGGTGAGTTTTTGCGTATCGCCGTAAACATTATAAGTAACGCCGTTTTCTCTTAACAGGCGCTGGGCTTCGCGGCGTCGCAACTCCAGTTGTTCGCCGCCCAGCGTTGCAATAGCGCCCATAAAGTGTTCCCAGTGAGGAAGCACCTTATCTTCTTTGGCAACCATTTCATCGTAAACGCCAAGTTTGGTGGCGTAAAACTGCGCGCCAATATCGTTGGCTGATTCGTTCATGCTTACTACTCAGTGGTTAGAAAAATAGAACACGGATGACACGGATTGGACTGATAATCACTGATAAACAGACAGTCCATTGATTGCTCCTTACAATCCGTTTAAATCCGTTTAATCTGTGTCATCCGTGTTCCATTATAAAATTGGCCCGGCGAGTAGTTACGTTTACAGCTTAAGCCTACGCGACTATTACCCACGACATCAAGGCCGTTGCTCAATATTTTGAAAGTGGCGCAACGGCTCACCCACATAAATCTGGCGAGGACGGGTGATAACCACTTGCTCACCGTGCAGCATTTCCCGCCAGTGAGCCAGCCAGCCGGGCATCCGGCCAATAGCGAATAATACCGTGAACATATTGGTCGGTATGCCCGCGGCCCGAAGAATCAACCCGGAATAAAAATCGACATTGGGATACAGTTTTCTGGATATGAAATAGTCGTCATTCAAGGCGATTTCCTCCAGTCGTCTGGCAATATCGAACAAAGGGTCGCTGACGCCCATCTTGTTGAATAATTTGTCGCATTGTTTTTTTAATACCATCGCGCGAGGGTCGAAATTCTTATACACGCGATGGCCGAACCCCATCAGCCGGCTGGTCGAGTTTTTGTCTTTTGCCTGATTGATAAATTCACTGCCGTCACCGCCATCGGCATGTATTTGTTCAAGCATTTGGATAACCTGCTGATTGGCCCCGCCATGGCGCGGCCCCCACAGCGATGAAATACCTGCCGAAGCCACCGCATAGACATTCGCCATACTTGATCCTGCGGTGCGCACCGATGAGGTGCTGCAATTTTGTTCATGGTCGGCATGCAGGATCAGAAACATATCAATGGCCCTGACAATATCGTCATCCAATTGATAATCGCGAACCGGCGATGAAAACATCATATTCAGGAAGTTGCGCACATACTTAAGCTTGTAAGACGGATAAATCAGCGGTTCGCCGACCGATTTTTTATAAGAAAAAGCCGCGATAGTGCGCACCTGAGACACTAGGTTAATAACGACCTGCACTTCCGTAGCGCTGTCGAGCCGGTCGGGAAGCGGATAAAACGTCGATAATGAAGCGACCATGGTCGCCAAAATCCCCATCGGATGCGAGCCGCGCGGGAAGCCGTTAAAAAAATGATGCATGTCTTCGTGAATAATCGAAGACTCATTGAGATTGGTTGAAAACTCCGATAGTTGCAGACTGTTGGGCAGCTCGCCATTCAGCAACAGATAGGCCACTTCAATAAAACGCGAATGTTCGGCCAATTCCTCAATAGGATAACCGCGATAACGGAGTATGCCTTTCTCGCCGTCAATATAAGTGATCGCGCTTTCGCAACTGGCGGTATTGCCGTAGCCTTCATCAAGGGTTACGTAACTGCTTTGATTGCGCAATTTGGAAATGTCGATGGCTTTTTCACCCTCAATTCCCATCAAAGTCGGTAATTCGTAACGCTTGTTATCCAGCGTCAACACGGCCGGAGGTAACTGCTTTAATTTATCGGTCATTTGAATAAATCTCCAAAGCTGGTGGAACTTACCATCAGTTAATTTTATTGTAACTATCCAGCGTATGCTCAATAGAACACGGATGACACGGATAGGATTGATTTACACGGATTTTTAGTCCGAGCCAAATTTGTTTGCGCTTTTAAGGGATCGCTAATAATTCAATTTTGAAAAATTGGTCTTTATTAGTTTCAACAACTTACAATGGTAAGTATCATGAAAGAAGCAATTATTAGAGATTCCCTTCAATAAATCAGTGTTGATCCGTTTAATCCGTGTCATCTGCGTTCCATTTCTCTATGTGCTGAATAGTTACATTTTATTTTGTTATTCAGGCTGCTCCGGCATTACCTGCTCCGGTGCCGCAAATCCATTGTAAACGGATATTCGTGGCTTAGCTCCTCATTAGGCGGGGCCATGGGTCTTGGCGAAGCTTCATTAACGCTAAATTGTGCTGTCGTCTGCGCCTC
>JALNYY010000202.1 GCA_023229605.1 Methylobacter sp. | reverse complement strand
AAGCAATGCCCCATACCATCGTAAGGTAGATTTATGCAAAAAAACAAAACTGACCTCTTGACTGAAGTTGCTGGCTACTACACAACCAAGTTGGCTCAGTATGGAGAAACCCCTCAAGGCGTTGATTGGAATGGCGAAGAAAGTCAATCACTACGTTTTGAACAACTGTGCAAAATTGTCGGTACTCCAAATCATTTTACGGTAAATGATCTAGGATGTGGCTATGGGGCGTTCTATGACTTTCTGTCTAACGGATATGACTCTTTTTCTTATTCGGGGATTGATGTATCCGAGAGTATGATTCGAGCTGCCGAGCGGCGCTATCAAGATAAAGCTCAAGTGCGCTTTGTGCTCTCCAGCGAACCGGATCAGGTAGCTGATTTTGGCGTTGCGAGTGGCATCTTCAATGTCCGCTTGGGTCGATCAGATGCTGAGTGGCAATTTTATCTTGAAGCTATTCTGGATAAGCTCGACCAGACCAGTCGTATCGGCTTTGCGTTCAATTGCCTGACTTCCTATTCCGATTCGGACAAGATACGCGACTACCTGCATTACGCCGATCCTTGTGTACTGTTTGATCTCTGCAAGCGTCGGTATTCTCGTAACGTAGCCCTTCTCCATGACTACGGGCTATATGAGTTCACGATCCTAGTAAGGAAGCGGCCATGAAAAAACCCTTAGCCATTTTTGGCACTGGCGACATCGCCCAGCTTGCACACTTCTATTTCAGCACGGACTCAGAATATGAAGTGGTCGCCTTTACTGTTGACGCTGCATATTTGACGGAAACAACTTTCTGTGGGCTTCCGGTTATCGCCTTTGAAGAAGTCACCAAGCACTACCCGCCCGAGCAATGCGAGGTTTTTGTTGCGCTCAGCTACTCTAAGCTTAATGCTGTGCGGAAGGAAAAATATTTAGCAGTCAAGGCATTGGGTTATCGATTAGCCAGCTTCATTAGCTCCCACGCCACCGCTCTGAATGAAGGTCGTACCGGAGAGAACTGTTTCATTTTTGAAGACAACACCATCCAACCGTTCGTCACCATTGGCAACAACGTCACGCTGTGGAGCGGCAACCACATTGGACACCACTCCAACATCAAGGATCACTGCTTCATTGCCTCGCATGTGGTTATTTCTGGAGGCGTTGAAATTGGAGAACAGTGTTTTATTGGTGTGAATGCAACGTTGCGCGATCATATCAAGATCGGTGAAAAATGCGTGATTGGCGCTGGCGCTTTACTGCTTGCTGATGCTGAGCCAGAAGGTGTATATATTGGCGCAGCGACTGAACGCTCAAAAGTACCCAGCACGAGATTGAGAGGAATATGAGTAATAAATGGCAAAAACTTGGCCTGCTTTACTGTCCTTCTGGAACTGGCCGACACCCCAAACTCTTATCACATGCTGCAAACCCTCTGCCTGTTCTGATTGAGGGAGACTTGTATCGCGTTTTCTTCAGCGGCAGGGATGTAAATAACCGATCTTCGGTAGGTGCAGTCGATATCGATATCGCAAAACGCAAGGTCATTCAGGAACAAAGTCATCCTTTTTTTGTGCATGGACCAGAAGGTAGTTTTTACGCCGACGGCGTGAGTATTGGCAACTGTTATGACGTCAACGATTTGAAGTACATGCTTTTTATGGGTTGGCAGACGCCTAAAGATGGGCACTGGCGGGGCGATATTGGCCGGCTTATTGTGAAGAAGCCTAATCTGAGGTTGGAGTTAGATTCAGAAGATCCCTTTATGGGGTCTGACAGCGTCGATCCTATAAGCCTTTCCTATCCTTGGGTACAGAGGAACGAAAAAGGCGGCTATAGCATGTGGTATAGCTCAGTAACAACTTGGGATGCCGGCAATGGGGAGATGCTTGCTCCTATCAAATTAGCATCTTCTGCTGATGGACATAACTGGAATCGTTAAGGCGTAGCTATACCTTACGAACTCGGAACAGCCCAAGCATTTTCTAGGCCCACTGTGGTAGGTGATTTTAAAACAGGTTTTGAGATGTGGTTTTCCTACCGTAGTAATGTTGGAGGGAAATACCGTATTGGGTATGCTTTAAGTAAGGATGGGAGAAAGTGGGAATTAGCATTAGAGGATGTAGGCATCGATGTTTCTTTAGACGGATGGGATTCAGAAATGATCGAATATCCATTCGTATTTGACCACAAAGGCCAGCGGTATATGCTGTACAATGGCAATGGCTACGGGAAAACAGGCTTTGGCTTGGCCCTTTTAGAAAGAGATACCCTGTGAATATAATGCGTTTGCTAGGCTACGTTGCCCCCACGGTTTTATTGGTTGTTTATAGCCAACTGGTCCTCAAGTGGCGTCTTCCTGCTCTCGGAACATTACCTACCCGTAATTTCGACAAAGCTTTCTTTTTGTTAAAGGTACTATGCGATCCTTATGTAGCATCAGGTTTTATCGCTGCATTTTTGGGGTCATTGGCATGGCTGGCAGCCATATCGAAGCTCCCCTTGAGTGTGGGCTTCCCGGCCTATTACGGTCTGACTTTCGCATTTGTCATGTTAGGGACTGCATGGTTGCTGAATGAACAGATCACGCTCCTAAAATTGATCGGTGTCGGACTAATATTACTCGGTGTGATTGTTGGAGGCATGGATCGATGATTGTGCAGCGTAACGATCTTTCAGATTTTATTGCCGGTGCTCGTGCTTCAGTCATTGAGCAATGTCCGAATCGACAGGAATATTTCGATATTTATGCGAATGAAGCGCGTTTTGGTTTTTCAATCATTGAGACTGAGTTTGAGGCATTGCAACCGGGCAGTTTAATTATGGAAGTTGGAGCGGGGATGCTGATCTTGAGCGGATATCTGGCGAGTAAGGGTATGGAAGTTTATGCTCTGGAGCCTATAGCAGGCGGATTTTCGCATTTTCGCGAATTACAAAATGCTGTGCTGAAGCATTACGAAAAGATTGGTCTCAAATTAAATTTAATTGAGTCCCCGATAGAAAGTTTCTCGAATACCGAATACTTTGACTATGTGTATTCTATCAACGTATTTGAGCATATCTCTGATGTAGAAAGTGGGCTATCCAATGCCTATCTCAGTTTAAAAACTGGGGGTACGCTAAGGGTCTATTGTCCCAATTATCAATTTCCCTACGAACCTCATTTCAATATTCCCACACTGTTTAATAAACGGCTTACCGAGGCCGTTTTCAAGCCTTCGATTTTGAAATCGTCGCAGATGCATGAAGCACTGGAAACATGGGAGGCGTTAAATTGGATCAATGTTTCCCAAGTCAGGCGATTGTTTCGCAAACGTTTTGGCAAAGAGCCGATATTCAATCGTTTGGTAATATACCAAATTGTTTCGCGGGTGCTATCCGATCCGCAATTCGCTGCGCGTCGCTCAAGATGGGTATTCACTGTGCTGCAAATGTTAAATCGGGTTGGTTTTTTGCAATTGTTTAAGTTTTTTCCTGTGTCGTTTTCCCCGGCGATGGATTTCAGCGTAAAACGAAATTAGTTTATATGCATTACACACAAATAAAATTCAATGTGCTTTGGCTTGGTGAGATCCAATGAGCGAGATTACTCACGGACTTAGGTCGGTATTATCTTATTCGAGAATTTATGATTTTTTCCAATGGATCATGGGAGCAAAGCATGGGCGAGCCATTTTTTCATCGGAATATATAAAAGCCCGGGATAGGGATTATGTTCTTGATATTGGTTGCGGAACCGCCGAGATCCGGCTGTTTTTACCGGATGTCGAATATTTTGGTTTCGATCCTAACGCTCACTATATCGAGGCGGCGGAAAAGAGATTACGAGAATCACATAAGACGGGTGCTTTATTACATGCCACGCTAGATGAGGCCGCGCTGGTTGAGCTGCCGAAATTCGATATTGTTCTGGTTTCCGGGGTTCTCCATCATTTAAGCGATGATGAGGCGATTCAATTGGCAAAATTGGTTAAGTCAGCATTGAAGGAGGGCGGTAGACTGATAACGATAGATCCCTGTTTGGTTGCAGGACAGTCGTTTATTGCCCGTTATCTCGTAAGTCATGATCGAGGGGAGCATGTAAGAGATGTTGAAGGATATCAGGGGCTCATGTCTTCAGTATTTTCATCTGTCGCATGTGACGTCCGTCATGATTTGGCTAGGTTCCCTTATACGCATTTGATGATGGAATGTATGTTATGAAAGTGCCATTCAATAGACCCCACATGACCGGCAAGGAACTTTTTTATATTGCCGAAGCGCACTCTAACCACATGCTGGCTGGAGATGGACCATTTACGAAAAAATGTCATGAATGGTTGGAGGTAAAAACGGGCGCAAAAAAGGCCTTGCTCACCCATTCTTGTACCGCTGCTCTGGAGATGGCTGCTATTCTCGCCGATATTCAGCCCGGCGACGAGGTAATCATGCCGTCTTACACCTTTGTTTCCACTGCCAATGCCTTTGTGCTGCGTGGCGGGGTGCCGGTGTTTGTTGATATACGCCCTGATACCTTAAATATCGACGAGACGTTGATAGAAGCCGCCATTACGGCAAAGACCAAAGCTATCGTGCCGGTGCATTATGCCGGCGTGGCCTGTGAGATGGATACCATTATGGACATCGCCAATCGCCACAATCTAATGGTGATCGAGGATGCTACGCAAGGCGTGTCGGCCAGTTACAAGGGCAGGTCGCTGGGTTCTATCGGGCATTTAGGTTGTTATTCTTTTCACGAAACCAAAAACATTATTTCCGGTGAAGGGGGTGCCTTGCTGATTAACGACCCCGCCTTGGCCGAGCGCGCAGAAATTGTACGTGAAAAAGGCACCAACCGCAGCAAATTCTTTCGCGGGCAGGTAGATAAATACACTTGGGTAGACATCGGCTCGTCTTACCTACCTGGGGAAATTATCGCTGCCTTTTTGTGGGCGCAAATGCAAGAAGCCGAAGCCATTACCACCCAGCGGCTGGCAATCTGGACTCGCTACCACGCAGTCATCGAGGCGCTGGAGCAATCCAGACGCTTGCGCCGCCCAATCATCCCTACTGGTTGTGAGCATAATGCCCACATGTATTACCTACTACTGCGTGATCTGGCAGACCGCACCGCATTTATCACTGCAATGAAGGAGGAAGAGATTAACTGCGTGTTTCACTATGTACCTCTGCACTCGTCACCTGCCGGTCAGCGTTATGGCAAGATTTTTGGTGACCTTACTGTTACCAACTTGACCTCAGCGAGGCTAATTCGGCTACCACTCTATGCTGGTTTGATGGAGTCTCAGCAAACTAGAGTAATTGAAGTTTTAGAAAAAGTAGTTAATCGGTCAATGATGTGACGTTAAGATCTGTGTCTATTTTGTCTGGGGTACGGCTAAGTACAATACCCGTAGGAGCTGTCGGCAACTTGACCATCAAACCGCTTGAACTAAATGAAAATGAGCGCACTCTTCTGGATACAATCATTAAGAGGGGTGCCGATTGGCGAGAACGAGACCGGGCAGAAACCATCACAATGCTTGCCGATGGTTTTTCCGTTAAAGGAGTTGCGGCAAAACAAGGCTACAAACCGGAAGCGATTCGCATTCGTCACCGGAAGTGGCTTAAACAGGGTTTTGCCAGCTTACCGGATCAACCACGCAGTGGTGCGCCAACAATATTGACCGATGAACATCGGCAATTGCTGAAGCAATGGGCGGAAGCCGAAGCATTAAGTTCGCGCGATTTACTGAGC
>JALNYY010000201.1 GCA_023229605.1 Methylobacter sp. | reverse complement strand
AACGCTCCCCAGACAGTTGTTCCAATCAGCATCGATGTAAGGAATAACCCTTTGATGAGTTTATTCATAATTCCGCCCAAAGCTTAGCGCGTAAACTCGTCCCGCAATTTCTTATAAAAAAGGTGGCTTTCTACAAGATTACTTCGCCCCAGCAGGAGCGACAATGCATAAATTGCGTTGAGGGTGGCCGGTTTCAAACATGATAATTCGATTTACAATGTCCTCGGCGCTGCTTTGTCCTATCGGACCGGCGGTAAGCCTATCGGTAACTGCGCTAACCAAATGCACGTAACTCTTGTGCGGCCCGCCACCCAGACTCGAGTTGATTAAGAACTCAGTTTTATCCGGCTCCACTACTTTTTCCGGAGCCGCACTGCCCGGATTGCAGGAGCCGAAAAAAATCAGGCCGTCTGCCGTCACCAGCGAACTCAGGGATTTTGTGAAACGAAAGAACCGTTCCGGGGATATTTCAACAGATGTCTTTTGCTCGAACAGGGGTTCGCGGCAAACTTTTTCACAGATTTCAAGCCGGTATCCGCGCTGTTCTTCCGGGCTTGCAGCCAGTCGCCCCGGTGAGCAATAAAGTTGAAAGCAGGCATTATCCAGCGGTTGTATCTGTTTTTCCAGCCCTTTAAGCTGATGCAGGATGTCGGACGATTTCATCGGCGCCAACTCCGGCCAGCTTGTCACCATATAGTTACTGAATACGCGGTTTTTTTCGACATCGTAGGTGATGGACATCGCATTCTCAAGTCCCGGTTGCGCCTCGGAAAGCTGAAGCAATTCACCTTTGTTCCCGGTTACTTGGAAGTTTTGCCAAAACACGGCATTTTTGAGTACCGGACCGTCGAAACCGCCATGACTGATGAACATAACCCGGTCGAAAGACCGCGAATGCCTCACTATTTGTTCGACCTGCTGATAATAATCAGTCCAGCTCCAGACATCACGCAGTTGCGTAACATTGGCATTAAATCGGTTCCGGTAAAAGGCTTCCAGAGTGCGAGCGGGTTGTTCGGACCACCTTGGACTTTCAGTCGTGTGCGGATCCCTGCTCAATAAAGGCACAAGCAGCACCCGCCTTGGCGGTCGCTGCAACTTCAAGTCGTTCAATGTTTTATAGAAGGATCCGCACGATATGAGGTGACTGGCATCACTGTAAACATCGGCTGCACATGCCCACAGCAGCAATAAAGGAACTAAAAAGCGGACGCTCACGATATTTTTCAAAGTAAAGCTCATTAATGGTTGGACTCAAAATCAAGTGCAAATTCGGCTTATCAGCCGCGCCCAATATACGAGATGTGCTCTATGCCATATCAACAAATTGCGGCACTGGTAGTATCCATCACTGCGAAGCACTGATTCAACATAAATTCCCTCGTTGCCACGCTGTTCGTGGTAACGAGAACTAGCTTATGACCACCAACACCTGATGATTTTGTCCATCATGCAACAGCGGAATACCGTCACTCTCTGTTTGCGCAACGCCGTCCAACTCAATCAATACGATACCCTTCGATACGCCACCGGGATTGCTAATGGTGATGTCATAATGAGTTTCTTCGTGTTGATAGCTTAAGCTGTAACTGCGCCAGTCACGCGGAATGCAAGGATTGAAATGCATTTTGCCGGCGCGGATATTCAAGCCCAACAGCCATTCCAGACCCGCACGGTAAAACCATCCCGCAGCGCCGGTGTACCAGGTCCAACCGCCGCGCCGGACATGGGGCGGTACGGCATAGATGTCCGCCGCTATCACATAAGGCTCGACTTTGTAGGCGTAGACGCCTGTCCGGTTAGCAGTGCGATTGATCGGGTTCAGCATATGCAGAAGATCTGCCGCCTGATCGCCGTCTCCGAGCATCGCATAAGCGATAACGCACCAGACCGCCGCATGGGTATATTGCCCGCCATTTTCCCGTACCCCCGGCAAATAACCTTTGATGTAACCGGGATCCAGCAGGGTCTTGTCGAAGGGCGGCGTAAACAGCAACACCAGATCGTCGCCATATCGTATCAGATATTCCCAAACCGAATTCATCGCCTGCCGCGCCCGCTCGGGGTCGGCGGCACCGGAAATAACGCCCCAACTTTGGGCCAGCGAATCGATGCGGCACTCAGAATTGGAGGCAGCCCCCAACGGCGTCCCGTCATCGTAATAAGCTCGCTTGTACCAAGATACATCCCAGCCCTCTGCTTCCACTGAGACCTTGAGTTTTGCCGCGTGTTCGCGCCAACCTACGGCGTGTTCGGTGTCTCCACGCGCTTCGGCTACACCGGCAAATTCCGACAGCGTAGCGATCAGGAACCAGGCCAGCCACACGCTCTCGCCTTTGCCCAAATGACCCACCCGGTTCATGCCGTCATTCCAGTCGCCGCTGCCCATCAACGGCAGACCGTGTGCGCCGACTTTTAAGCTCAAATCCAGCGTTCGCGCACAATGCTCAAACAGGCTGGCTTGTTGCTCCGATGGAGTCGGCTCGAAATAGGCGTCTTCCTGTTCCGGGCCAAGTACCGGCCCTGCCAGAAACGGCGTCATTTCGTCGAGTACAGCCCTGTCGCCGCTGACCTTGACATAGTGAGCCACCACATAAGGCAGCCAGATAAGGTCATCGGAGAAATGGGTGCGCACACCGCGATTGGAAGGCGGGTGCCACCAATGCTGCACATCGCCCTCGACAAACTGATGCGTCGCCGCTCGCAGGATATGGGCGCGGGCAAGATCGGGTCGGGCTACCGCAAGCGCCATGCTGTCCTGTAACTGATCGCGGAAACCGAAGGCTCCACCCGCCTGATAAAATGCGGCTCGCGCCCACATTCGACAGCTCAGGATTTGATACAGCAGCCAACCGTTCAACATCAAGTCCAACCCTCTGTCCGGTGTTTTCACCTGAATCTTCCTGAGTGTCTTGTCCCAAGATTGTTTCACGCCGGCGAAGGTTTGTTGAATGTCAGCAGCTCGATAACGCTGGACCAACTCACCTGCATGTTCGCGGTCACTGCCCTGCCCGAACAGGAACACAATTTCGATGCTTTGATCGACTGCAAGTTCTACCTGCGCCGTCATTGCGGCGCACGGATCAAGCCCCGCTCCAACGCGATTTCTAAGCGGCCTGGACCGAGTCAAAGCTATCGGCGCATCCAGGCTGCCGTTACGGCCGACAAATTCAGTCCGATTACAAGTCCAGGCCGTTTGCAGGCCGGCAAGGTCGACAAAAGCAATGCGCTGGCCGAAGTCCATATCCAAGTGGTTGTAAGCAAACAAGGCTCCTGTCGCCTGATCCAATTCGGTCACAATATAAGGCGCAGTGTTGGTGCGGGATGCGCCTAGCACCCACTCGACATAGGCTGTAACCGACAGTTTGCGGGGGCGGCCGGAATTGTTTTTCAAGGTTAGCGTTGAAATTTTGATCGGGTCGTCCGAACTTACAAATTGCAGCAGCTCGCTATGAATACCGTGAGAAGCATGCTCGAAACGACTGTAACCCTGGCCGTGGCGAATCACATAGCCGGCATTATCGACTCGAATCGGTAACGCCGTCGGCGTCCACAAATCGCCTGTCTCGTCGTCCTGTATATAAAATACTTCGCCGGGAGGATCGCTGACCGGGTCGTTCGACCAAGGCGTCAACTGATTCATGCGGCTGTTAAGGCTCCAGGTGCAACCGCCGCCCAGTTCCGAGACCGTAAACCCGAATTCGGCATTGGCGATCACGTTAATCCAGGGTGCCGGCGTCCATTGCCCTTTGCCCAGCACTATGACATATTCGCGCCCGTCGTCGGCAAACCCACCCAGGCCATTGAAAAACTCCAGATCCGCAGTGGCGATTAACGGCTCGCTGCTGTCGACAACAGGTGCAGCCAAGGCTTGGGGGTAGATAAAATCCGGCGTAGGCTTCGGATGACGCATCAGCTGTTCAGACAAGGTACCTCTGCTGCTCAACAGCACTGCGCGAGCCGAGGTTTGCAACAGCACACGCTCCTCTTCTGAGAGTTGATCGGCGCGCAGCACAAAAATTTCTCCGTACCCGCCGTACTCATGAAGCGCTGTAAAGGCTTGGTTTTCGCGGACCATACCTTCCAATAAGGTCTGTAGTTCATTGGCATAGGTAATTTCTTTTTCATTCAAAATCACCAAATCGACGGACAAACATTTCATGCGCCAATATTCATGGGCGCGCAATAACTGATCGGCAATGGCCCGGTCTTCTATTGAGGCTACCCGCAGCAATACGATCGGACGATCGCCGGAAATACTAAGCCGCCATAAACCGGTAACATTTAATGTGTTCAGCTGCATCAGCTTGCCGCTCGCCCGCAGTGAAGAATCGGCGTAGAGCAATCGATTAGCCAAGGATTGAAATAGCTGGGCTTCGTCAGGCTTGATGCGTAGATGGCGTAATTGGATTTGCGCATGCGTCCAGGCAAGATCGGAAACCCGGTTAAACGTAGCCGCGTTGTGATACTTATCGGCCAAATCTTCAACCGCCTGCCGCGACGGGGCGACCAAGGTGGTAAATGTTACATGAACCGTCGCGCCCGGTTCGATGCTGACCCGTGTGCGCAGACTGAAAATCGGATCGAGCACCGCGCCGACGGTATTGCTGAGCGGGCGACCGTCGATCACCGCGGCAGGCGCGCGCAGTGTTTGCCCCCGGCCGCAAAATTTTACCCGGTCGGTTTCATATTGCAGTCCTGCACCGATGTCGTTACACGCCAGCACATGAGCCGCCCAAATTCGCGGATCATTGTCTGCCCGAGGCCGCCGTTGCGCGATCAGTCCGCACGCCTGCGGCAGGAATTCGGTCTGTATGAACAAATTTGAAAATGCGGGATGAGCGCTATCAGCCATAGGCGGCGCAAGCACAATTTCCGAATATGAGGTAACCTCTATTTCCTGTGTATGCGAGCCGTTATTGGTCAAACTCAAACACCTGATTTCTGCGTCATCTTCCGGTGACACAATGATTTCCAGGTGACTGGCTATAGTCCCGTCTTCGCGGGAGATGCGCACCCGGTCTTCGAGAAAAACCACTTCGTATCGATCGGGAACCGCAGCCGTCGGCTGGTATCCGGCAGACCAAATGCGGCCGTCTGCCAAATTGCGCAAATAGATATAACTGCCCCAACAGTCGCGGGTCACATCTTCACGCCAGCGGGTTACCGCCAGCTTTTCGCAAACACTGTAACCCGATCCGGCGGCGGTGATCATCACCGCGTACCGGCCATTGGAAAGTAACTGCGCCGAAGGTACGAGAGACATCGGCGAAGGTTCGCGGCGCACTGCCGGCTGGACTATTTCTTTTACTTCGGCTTCAGCTTGGGTGAAGTCAGGAATGGCGCTGTCAGCACCCTGAGGGACCCGCTCCTGCAACAGCATTTCGGCTCCCTGAATGATCGGTGTGTTATGGAAACGGCGGCGCATGACGCCATCGTATACGACATTAGCCAAAGCCACCAGCGACATGCCTTGATGATGCGCCATATAGCAGCGCACAAACGCCACTTTTTGATGTTCAGCAAGCCGGATCGGGGTGAAGTCGAGTGCTTCGAAAAAACCGTAACGACCCAATGCGCCAAGCTTTTCCAGGCGTTCGAAATTTACCGTAGCAGCATGAGTATCGTACATCGCAGCCAAGGCCGTGGCATAGGGAGCGATAACCAAATCGAAAGCGAGTCCCCGCTTCATGCCCAGACCGGGTACGCCGAATGCGGAATATTGATAAGTAAACCAACGATCGCGGCCGTTAAACGCCGATTCGGAAACACCCCACGGCACATTGCGTCCTTCGCCG
>JALNYY010000200.1 GCA_023229605.1 Methylobacter sp. | reverse complement strand
CGCGCCGAATTGGGTTAATTCATCGGTCACGGCAAAGCGGCCTAGTTCAGACGATTTTTTATCGGTCAAAACCATCTTGTCGACATTTCCGCCTTTATTTTTGGCTTGCAAAAAGGCTGCAGTCAGTCGGGGAATATCTTGCTGTATCCGGTTTATGCCGATGCCGATGTTGTGAAAACGGCCGTCGGTGAACAACGCGCGGTCCTGCTCGATGGTATGGCAGGAAACGCAACGGCCTTGGCCGATGAACAGCCGGAATCCCCGTTCTTGGGGTTCCGTCAGCGCACCGGCCTGGCCTTTGAAGTAATAACGGTCGAACGGCGAGTCGCCGGCAACCAGTGTGCGCTCAAAGCTGGCGATGGCTTTGGCGACATGATCTATGGTTATTTTTTTGTCGCTTACCCCGAATACGGTTTGGAATGCGGGCAGATAATAAGCATCCTTGCGGATAATTTCGAGTATCGGTTCGTAGTCGGATAAGCCGTGCTCAACCGGGTTGATCAGCGGCTGTTTGGCTTGGCTTTCCAGATCCGGTTCACGCCCGTCCCAGAATTGCGACTGGTTGAATGCGGCATTGAGCACGGTAGGGGCGTTGCGCGTTCCGGTCAGTCCGTGATGGCCTACCGAAACCGGCAGGCCATCGGTAAACGCCAGGTTATCGTTGTGGCAGTTTGCGCAACTGACCGTGCCGTCGACAGAAAAGCGTTTGTCATGAAACAGGTTATCGCCCAGTTCAATTTTGGCCGGGGTTTGCGGGTTGTTTGCCGGAATGGGCGCCGGCGGCAAACCCAGCAGATTATTGTCTTCGGAGGGGCTGGCCGACGGTGGATAGGCGATAGCCGGGGTGTTCGGCGTTTGCGCGTCGGCAAACAATGCAGCGGTACTTAGAGCCAGCAATAATAAATATCGCATGATGAACCTCCTGTTGTGTCATAGAGAAAAGCAGTTGTTACTGTTTATAATCTTTGAAACCAGCTATTCAGTTGCTCGTAATCTGATATGTCTGCCTGCGCGCCTGAAATACAGGCTGTTCAGATTAAGGTTGTGCTGTTAATAGCACAGAAGGGGGTGAAAATAAACTTTATTCGGAACTATTTTGCCGCAACCGCAACTGGGCGCGGATCAGGGCGGTAATAACCACAACCAACAGCGTCGCCAGTGAAAACTCCAATAATAAAAAGGCGGCAATTTTAAACCAGGCAAACAGAGGATCGACAAACCTGACCAGCCAGCCGCCTGCCTCATCGGCCAAAGCCGAAAGATAAGTCAGTCCGCTTATCCAGATTTTCAGCCGCACCGAGAACTCTGTCATCAGCATTAAATGGGTTAAAGTCAGCACCAGCATGCCCATCGAAAACAGGTGGAAATGCGAAACTTCCAGCATGCCCTGGTAACTGCGCGGCGGCGTAAAGTGTTCTTCAGAGCCCAGGTAATAGAGGACCACCGAATCGGGCGTTAAATCCATATGATGAAAATACATCAGAGCATTGCTGACCCACAATAAGGCGATATAGCCCAAAAACATTAACACCAGGGTGTTTAACAAGGCTTTACGGTGCTGTTCGCCGGTAACGAAATAACGCATTAATTTTTACCCTGATCTTTTACCAAAACCTGATAAATCGCCATCACCTTGCGGATGCTGCCGACTGCCGCCCTTGTGCTCAATGTGGCGCCGCTTATGCCATCAACGCCTTTATTAAAATCCATTTCGGATAACGGACGTTTGTACAACTGCTCAAACCAGCGTTCAGGCGGCTGATATTCCGGCGGTTCGTGAAAGGCGAGGGTATAGACGTTGCGTAATTCGCCATTCGGGGTCAGCACTATCAGTAATGTTTCCGGTTTGGTTCTGACTGTGCCGGATTCAATTGCGGCATAACCGAGAACCTTATCGCGATCTTTGCCGACATAGAAGGTAAACAGGCCTGAATCCAGTTTAACCTTGGACAGTTCTTCAATTTTGGCGACTTGCTGTTCATCGGGAAATAACGACAGCTGCTCGATCGGCGTGTCTTTGCCGAAAGCCAGTTCCAGCGCTTCATTTTTACTGTAAAAGACTGTAGCGAAGCTGGGGGCTACTGCGCTTAGCAGTAATATAAAGAGAATAAAAAATCCCCCTTGCCTGATTGTTTTCATAGGACGTTCCGTTTGCAGAATTTATTATGTAGTGGATAAACGTAAATAGTTTAACACCTCCGACAAACTATGGATTTTACTTGTTTTCTGTAAAGAATACGAACGGCCGGTTTCATGCGGCCGTTCGTGTTTTCGCGATGAAAATGGTTTGCGGGCTAGAAAATAAACCCGAAACCCAAGTTGAAATCATCCGGCAAAGGGCCTTGTTTCGCGGCATAATTGCGGTAATCGGCCTTGATGACGACATTGGGGATAGGCTTGTATTGCAAGCCCACCTGATAGATTCGCCAGTCTCTGGTTGGATCATTGGCATAGCCGACAGGCGCCTTGGCCATCGTGTTCAGTTTTTCATAGCGGAAGAAAGGCGCAAGATACTGTGTCGTATCCTGCCACAGTAACGGCAGCACATCGTAGCCCACCTCTGTGTAAAATCCGTAGTTTTCAGAACCTACGACTTGGCCTGCGTTGGGGTGATCCGGGTCAATCGGCCCATTTCTGGCTATATTTGCGGCAGTGACCTGAGCCGCATCATTGATATGCCCCCATGAACCCAAGGTGCGGAATTCCAGGCCGCGGTATTTCCATTGCACATGCGCTTCATAAAGTTGCGTAAAGACATCGGCCTTTTGCCCGGCGAAGGTCTGGTTTTGTCCTGAATTGCCGACATAAGCCGAACCGCCGACAGTAAGCCCAGGTAATGCGCCAGGATCATAATCCATGCGCGCAACATAACCGAAGTTTTCGGCTCTGGCATTGCTGCCTCCTCCTCGACCTTCGCGAATACCGTCGGAAGTGAATCCAGTAGCATCCAAGCCATTAACTACATAAGCGGTATATGTCAGCTCCGGCGTGATTGCGCCAAATAAGCCCGCACCCATTTCGCGCCAGGTACTGGGTATGATGCGTTGTTCTACTTCGGGACGGTGATTACCAAAATAGAATAACGGCTCATGAATCCGGTTGACCAAACCCATCGGCATCAAAACTAAGCCTGTGCGAGCATTGGCCTTTTGATTGATAAAGAAATCCAGTGACGCAAATTCGATTCCAACTTCCCCTTTTAATTCGGAGCCTTCGCCACTGCTGGCATGTTCGAATTCAATTTCACTGTTGAAAAGGATGCGGTCGGTAAATTTATAACCTACATACAAAACGCCTCTTGTGAGATCAGCACTGTCATTGCTGTTGCCCTTGTCTCCAACCTTAGCCGAATAATTGCCTTCACCGTAGCCGCCAATAGACAAACCTTTGCCGGCCGAATAAATCTTCGATGCAGCCGGTCCCAAACCATAAGCGCTTTTGTATTTTGCTTCTTCAGGAATGGACAGATTGGTACGCAATTTCTCAACTTCCTGGCTAAGTACATCGGTTTTTCGTTCTAATTGCTTTACATCGCCACTTGCAGTTTTAACTGGTGGAGGAACAGCGTTCATCGCCGTTTTCATTTCATCAATTTGTTTTTGCTGCGCTTGAATGATTTTCCACATATCTTCCATGGTTTGCGGTTTTTCTAAGGCGCTAACGGGTGTACTTAAAGCGACAAGCGCAGTCAATACCCCGCTTTTTAATAATTGGTTATTCTTTTTCATTTACACGGCCTCACACAAATAATTGGTGAAAGAAGTATAAGTTAAATAGTTATAATGATGCAAACGATTCTTATTTGAATTAATAAAGCAGGGTTTATTAATTCTCGGTTCCTATTGGAACTGCATGCGTGGATTAGGGGGATTACCTGAAAATAATCCGATTATCTTACAAAATCAGGCGGTTTAATGCTGCCAACAACGGGCATCATAAACGTGACAAGGTATTTTCAGTTCAGACTAGGAATGAAAGCTTTACTTGATATTAACTTTGTTTTGCAACTGTGCGATCAGGGTCTTAATTGCCGACTCCTGCGACATGATGCTTTCACATAAGCGAAATTGATTGATGGCGCGGCGTAAGTTCTGCTCTGGATCTGTCGCCTTAAAATACCGGTTGCCTTCCAGATAATCGGTATAAAAGCGGGCGCCTAATTCAAATGGAATCAGCCGGATGGCGGGATATAAATAGTGATAATCGTATTCGGTAAAAAATGCACCGGCCTCGGACAAATAGCTTTTTAACAGCGCGGCGCAAACAGCCAGATCAAACCCGACCGAGTCGCTGGTGGAGCAGCAAGACCGTATGCAGTCGCCAATATCGTAATGAACCAGGCCCGGCTTGACGGTGTCCAGATCAATAATGCTGACGATTTTCTTGCTGTGTTTATCAAACAAGAAATTGTTTAACTTGGGGTCGCCGTGAATAACCCGCAAAGACAGTAAACCCTGTTGTCTGGCTGCCTCCAGGTCATCGGCGATATGCTGAAAACGGCTGATAAATTCAATGCAATAACGATTTTGCCGTATCGGCGGCTGTAAAACCTGACGATAACGCCTTAAATATTCCGGCGTTATATGAAAGCCGGGCAAGGTGTCATGCAAAAGCGAGGGATCAAGGTCGCTGATTAAGCGATGAAAATGCCCCAGCGCAAATCCGGCCTGCTCCGCATCGCCGAGACTACCGATAGCCTCAATGCTCTCAGTATTGGCGATAAAACTCAACGCCCGCCAGCAATCGCCGTTTTCATGCTGATAAAGCGATTCGTCATCTGCAGTCTTTAAAATTTCCGGGATTTTCAACTTAACCGACGCACCGGCTTTTTGCGCTATATGCCGATTAAGCGTTGCCAGATTAGCCATGATCAGTTTGGGCGCAGGAAAAACCGTGCTGTTTATGCGTTGCAGAACAAACGTGGACGATTGTGTTGCGACCAGATATGTATCGTTAATCAGGCCGTTGCCGAGCGGGGTTATCCTTGTAACGGCATCGGCGAACTGGCCGGCGATGGAAAGTAATGCGCTCACCAGATCAGGCGGCTTCCCTAGCCTTGATTAGTGCGGTTAAAGACTTCAGCGCCTGTCCCCTGTGACTCAGCGAGTTTTTAACGGCTGCCGGTAATTGCGCCGATGTGCATAACTGCTCCGGCACCCAAAAAACCGGGTCATAACCGAAACCGTTTTCACCGGCTGCATGATCCAGAATCCTGCCTCCCCAAACGCCTTGGGCGATGACCGGACAAGGATCATAGGCATGCTCCATAAACACCATCACACAGATAAACCGCGCCGTGCGCAGTTCGTCCGGGACGCCCGCAAGCTCCCGCAACAGCTTGTCCAGATTGTCCCGGTCGCCGGCGCCGACTCCGGCATATCGTGCGGAAATGACGCCGGGCTCGCCGTTCAGTGCGTCAACGACCAGTCCCGAATCATCGGCTATTGCCGGTAACTGGCAATGCAATGCCGCATTTCTGGCTTTTAAAATGGCGTTTTCTACAAACGTAGCGCCGGTTTCTTCCGCGTCGACAACATTAAACGCGGACTGCGGAACGATCGGATGATCAGCCAATATTGCCTGGATTTCCCTGATCTTGCCGGGATTGCCGCTGGCCAGGACGATTTTCTGTAATGTTGAAAAGGTCATTTATGATTTTCTAATGCTATACGTTGTTTTTCCAGCAATTGCTTGATGCCTGCGCCCGCCAGCTCCAGCATTGCATCCAGTTCTTCTTTCCTGAACGCATGGCCCTCAGCCGTCCCCTGCACTTCAATAAACGCCGCGGCATCGTTCATCACCACATTCATATC
>JALNYY010000199.1 GCA_023229605.1 Methylobacter sp. | reverse complement strand
CAATAAACAGATTTAAAACACTCGGTTCCGTAGTTTCGAGATTGGCCTTGAATTTAGCGGAAGTAAATCGTTTGAAATCCCGTAAAAATCCCGCTACATCCGGCGAAGTAACGATGAGATGGATATGATTCAGCATAAAAACATAGCCATTCAATTCCAGCCCTTTGTTGTCTTGGCAATAAAGGATCGAATCGGCTAATATTTGCCAGCGGTTATAGCGGTCAAACAGATAATACCAACGTTGAACGGTTAGAGTGAGGTAGTAAGTTCCGGTATTAAGCTTGGTCGCTACGCGTCGGGACGGCATGGTGATTCCTTGTTAATTGGATTGTGAACAATTGTATCAAGAAGCACCAAAAAGGGTCTGGTCGTGCATTATGCATTTTCGTGACAGTTCAGGTTGTTCGGTAAGAATTACACATTAATAGAGGTGCTTATATGTAAACAGTAAATATCCCCCGGCAAAGCTGGCGGATATTTACTGCGCGATCAGCTGTCCGCATGCTCAATATGCAAATAACTTTCCGACTGCATATCGATCAATCTCGACACCGTCCGTTCGAATTCAAACGAGCCTTCGCCGTCGGTGTATAGTTCCTGGGCAGGCACTTCGGCGGTGCAGATCAGTTTCACTTTATGCTCGTACAGCGCATCAATCAGCGTGACGAACCGTTTGGCTTCGTTGCATTTTTCGACGGTCAGTTTGGGAATATCGGCCAGTATCACTATGTCAAACCGGCGGCCTATTTCCAGATAATCGGCAGGGCCTAACGCGTGCATGCACAGCTCGTCAAAAGAGGTGAGCGCGACATTGCCATGCACCGCAGATAAAACCACTTTCCTGCCTAATACCTCCACAACGTCCGGTTTCAGCGGGGCGAAATTGGTCAATTCGTTATAACTTTGCCGGACGAATTTTGCGGCCTGTTGATCCAGCGGATAATAATAGGTCGTCTTCAGTGCGTGTAAATGGCAGAGCCGGTAATCCTGGTCCGCAACCAGTTCCATGACGTCGGCTTTTTCTTGCAGGAGGCTGACGAAAGGCAGGAACAACTCCCGTTGCAAGCCGTCATGATAGAGCTCATTGGGATGGCAATTGGAGGTAATCACGACCACGATGCCCAAATCGAACAACCGTTTGAACAACCGCACAAGAATCATCGCGTCGGCTATGTCTGAGACATGAAATTCGTCAAAGCAAAGCAGCAGCTCCGATTCCCTGATGTGTTTAGCCAACGCCGAAATGGCGTCGGTGTTATTTTGCCTGCGCCATTGGTGGATGAAGGCGTGGACTTCAAGCATGAAGGCATGGAAATGCACCCGCCTTTTTTGGGGGAAGGGGCAGGCGTCAAAAAATAAATCCATCAGCATGGACTTGCCGCGGCCTACGTTGCCGAATAAATAGAGGCTTTTGTAAGCGCCGGGCCGAGTTAAGAAGAGTTTATGCAGGGCGGATTTTTGCTCGTAGCCGACTGCGGCAACCAGGTTATCGAGCAGGGTTTGCAGGTGTTTTAGTGCGGTGAGTTGGTTTTTTTCATGTTGGATGTGGTTTTGCGCTACCAGGGTATTGTATTGCTTTTCCAATAAGCCTGGTAGGTTCCCGGATTGTTTAGCGGGTGTCTGGTGGAAAGGCTGGTTTAGCATAAGCAGGTGTTACCTCGTTCCCGCGCGCCGCGTGGAACGCAGTTAAGGCGCGCTGCGCCCGGCCTGGCCGGGCGCAATGTCTGAAGCGTCTCACAAGCAGAAGCGCGGGACACGGCGCGTGGGAACGAGAAAAGCCGTGGTTTTATGCCTTGCCCTGCGCAACCCCACCAGCTTTTTGCCGATAACTGTCCATCCGGTCAAAGTTCAAATAACGATAGGTATCACCGGCTGTTTCGTTAATCTGGTCGGCATAGTGCATATATTCCTCAAAAGTCGGGATCTTGCCCAGAATCGAGCACACCGCCGCCAGCTCGGCCGACGACAAATACACATTGGCGCCATTGCCCAGGCGGTTCGGGAAGTTTCGCGTCGAGGTGGAAACCACGGTGGAGTTTTCGGCGACCCGAGCCTGATTGCCCATGCATAACGAACAGCCCGGCATTTCGGTGCGCGCACCGGCCTTGCCGAACGTGCTGTAATAACCTTCCTCGGTTAATTGGGTCTGATCCATTTTTGTAGGCGGGGCAACCCACAAACGGGTCGGCAATTCGCCTTGGTGTTTTTCCAGCAATTTGCCGGCGGCACGGAAATGGCCGATATTGGTCATACAGGAGCCTAAAAAAACTTCGTCGATTTTAGTCCCGGCTACTGTGGACAGCGTTTTCACGTCATCGGGGTCGTTCGGGCAAGCCAATAACGGTTCCTTGATTTCACTCATATCGATTTCGATGACTTCAAAGTATTCCGCATCGGCGTCAGGCGTAAGCAATACCGGGTTAGCCAGCCAGTCTTCCATGGCTTTGATTCGGCGCTCAATGGTGCGCACATCGCCGTAGCCTTCGGCTATCATCCATTTCAGCAGAGTGATGTTTGAATTCAAGTACTCGCGAATCGGCGCTTCATTTAAACGCACCGTGCATCCGCCGGCAGAACGCTCGGCCGATGCATCGGACAATTCAAATGCCTGTTCCACTTTTAAATCCGGCAGGCCTTCGATTTCCAGGATGCGGCCTGAAAACACGTTTTTCTTGCCTTGTTTTTCAACGGTCAGCAAGCCGCGTTGTATCGCTACGTAAGGAATCGCATTGACCAGATCGCGCAGGGTAATGCCCGGCTGCATCTCACCTTTAAAGCGGACCAGCACAGACTCAGGCATATCCAGCGGCATCACGCCGGTAGCGGCGGCAAACGCGACCAATCCTGAACCGGCCGGGAATGAAATGCCGATAGGGAAGCGGGTGTGCGAGTCGCCGCCGGTGCCGACGGTATCCGGCAACAGCATCCGGTTCAGCCAGGAATGGATAATGCCGTCGCCGGGACGGAGCGACACGCCGCCGCGATTCATGATGAAATCCGGCAGCGTATGTTGCATCGTCACATCGATAGGTTTCGGATACGCCGCAGTGTGGCAGAACGATTGCAGCACCAGGTCGGCCGAAAATCCCAGGCAGGCCAGGTCTTTCAGTTCGTCGCGGGTCATCGGGCCGGTGGTGTCCTGCGAGCCCACGGTCGTCATGTGCGGTTCGCAATAGGTATTGGGACGAACGCCCGCAACGCCGCAGGCCTTGCCGACCATTTTTTGCGCCAGCGTATAGCCCTTGCCGCTGTCTTCGGTATCGACCGGACGAATGAAAACAGTGGACGCTTCCAATCCCAGAGATTTACGCGCGCTGTCGGTCAAACCCCGGCCGATAATTAACGGGATACGGCCACCTGCGCGCACTTCGTCCAGTATCACATCGGTTTTCAGCTCGAACTTGCAGATAACTTCGCTGCTATCCCGTTCGACAGGGCTCTCCTGAGCGGAGCCGAAGGGCTCAGGGCAGGCGTGTCTTTTAACTTCGCCGGCATACGGATAAATATCGATCACATCGCCCATAGCCATCTGCGTCACATCGCATTCAAAGGGCAGGGCGCCCGAATCTTCCATCGTGTTAAAGAAAATGGGCGCGATTTTGCCGCCGATGCAAACCCCGCCTTCGCGCTTGTTCGGAATGTACGGGATGTCATTGCCCATGAACCACAGCACCGAATTGGTCGCCGATTTGCGCGAAGAGCCGGTGCCGACCACGTCGCCGACATAAGCGACCGGGAAGCCTTTTTGCTTGAGCTCGGCTATTTGCTGTTCGGCATGGGTAATGCCCTCGCGCGGCATTTTCAGCATGGCTTTGGCATGTAACGGAATGTCGGGGCGCGACCAGGCATCGGGAGCCGGCGACAGATCGTCGGTATTGGTTTCGCCGGTCACCTTGAACACGGTGACGGTCAGTTTTTCGGGCATTTTAGGTTTGCTGGTGAACCATTCGGCTTCCGCCCAGGATTTGATCACCTGCTTGGCGAACGGGTTGCCGGCATCGGCTTTTTCCTGCACGTCGTGGAAAGCGTCGAAGATCAGCAGGGTGTGAGACAGCGCCTTGGCTGCAATCGGGGCCAAGGCTTCGTTATCCAGCAAATCGATTAACGGCGCGATGTTATAACCGCCCAGCATGGTGCCCAACAGCTCGGTGGCGCGCGCAGCATCCAGGATCGGCGAACTGACCTCGCCCTTGGCGACGGCTGCCAAAAATCCCGCCTTAACATAAGCCGCCTCGTCAACGCCGGCAGGAACGCGGTTAGCCAACAGGTCGAGAATGAAGTCCTGTTCTCCTGCGGGCGGCTGTTTGATCAGCTCAACCAAAGCTACGACCTGCTCTGCATCAAGCGGCTTGGGGACTATGCCTTCGGCGGCACGTTCTGCTGCATGTTTACGGTATTGTTCTAGCATGGATAGGTTCCTAAAAATGTAAGAATTTCAATTTGTTTGTTCAGAGATTAAACGAACAGCACCGCTATCTAATGTGGGATCGATTAAAAGTTGCGGGCTACGAGACGGTGAAAGAATCCACGTACCCCCCACTCTGTTTTTTGAAATGAACCAAAAATCGTTTTTCCAAGAATCGCCCTAATAAAAGCAAAACATCCTAAAAATCGGCTCTTATGATTGCGTATAGTCATTTTTTTCTCTGACTATTTAGTTGAATAATACATAATATCAAATATGACGACTGAATTTTTTCGCGGTCTCGAAAACGGATGAGTACAAACCCGATCTAGCGCAGATTTATCAGTGCAAGCAATTGCTCTTCATCAACCGGTCTGGTTAGGCAGTAATTAAATCCGGCGTCCAGCGCTTCGGTTTTTTGATTACTCTCGGCAAAAGTGCTGATGGCGGCAATTTTTAACGGGTTATGCCTGCTTCTCAGGATTTTTACCATCTCCAGCCCGGACATGACCGGCATGTTAAGATCTATAAGCGCCATTTCATAGCGGTTTTCACTTATGAGTTGCAGGGCTTCTGCGCCGTTAACGGCGGCGTCTACGGTGTAGCCGTTCAGTTCCAGCATGTTGGCCAATATCAAGCGATTTATTTCACTGTCGTCGGCAATTAAAATGCGCTTTTCTGTCTGGGACGGATTTTGATGGGATTCCATAGTCTGTTTTATCCGAATAATTGACGATGTGTGCAACTGTGCTGTTCTGTTGTGTTCCAGGCATAGAGCGCCTCTAAAACCAAGGTAGTCGGGCTGGTAAGGCATCAGGCCGGCGATGTCGTCGAGCCTGAGCGAACCGGCCAGCCCGCAGAGCAGCTGCCGGTCCTTCGCGAGTCTGACAAATTGCGCTATGTCCGTTTTTGCCATGACCCGGGTTAAAGAGCCGTTGCTTTTGTCCATGGTGTCGAGCATTACGCCTTTGAATCCGGCATTATCCAGCGAGTCTATGACGGCAAAATCCGGTTGGGTGTCGGCGAATAATACGGCGATTAAGTTCATCGTTTCCCCGCTCCGGCGCGGTAACGTAGCCAGTTTTTCTATAGTTCCCTGCCAGTCGCCGCCGGGAAAAAAACCGATTTTTATATAATCGACGCCGGTTTCAGCCATCATTTTTACCGCCTGGTAAATAATCTCCGGCTGCATGGGCAGGTCGCCAATGGTTGCGCTGACCGGGCAGCGACCATTGATTTCATCAACAATGTTTTTGACGGCATCGGTTTCCAGCGCGCCCAAAGCGCCTAAGGCCGGCTGTTTCAGGTCAATAATGTCGACGTTTGCAGCCAACGCCTGCAAGGCTTCTGCTACGCTGTTAACACTGGCAAGCATTCCGGTCATGAGCCGATCCCGGTTTTTGCCGCGCCGGTTCCCGGCTGGCTTATGGCATACACACCATCCCTGGCGATACGGTTTTCAATGACGGTCATCAACCAATTCCAGGCTTCCAGTTCCCTGCTGCCGGCTGTTTTCTCCAGGCCGATGCGCAGATAGTCGATTTCCGCTTGTATTTTTTC
>JALNYY010000198.1 GCA_023229605.1 Methylobacter sp. | reverse complement strand
TATATCCGCCGATGGTATCCAGGGCGGCATGCAATTCTGCCTGTTTCAAACCGTCATCGGCCTGTTCGGCGGCAACCAATTGCTGTTGCAATTGTCTTAATTGCCGATCGCCATCGATGACATAATCGATAGCGGAGCGGACGACGGCTGGCGTTTCCTGTGCGACATGAGCTATTTCCAGGCCCGGAGGCATCGAAAAATCGCCTTCATCCAGATGCAGCTCACCTCTGACCAGCGCAAAAAAACTGGATTTACCCGCGCCGTTTGCGCCGGTAAAACCTGCTTTCTGGCCTTTATGGATAGTGAACGAAGAATTGGCGAACAGCACCCGCGCGCCGCGGCGGAGGGTTATATTTCTAAAATTTAGCATTAAGATGAAAACAGGTGGAAGATAAAAGGCTTAAGGTAAAATGGACAAAGTTCAAGCATATTTAAGCGGTACACCGAATTTATGACTCAACTTTAAAAAAACGATGAAGTTTTTGGCTTGCGGCGTATAGGCAACAGTTTGCTTGATCATGGATTTATATTTTTTCCGTAATATTTCTTCTTTATCCTTTCGAAACACAAACGAAACACCAGAGGTTATATTGAAAGATTCAAGTGTCAGCACCCGCGTAAAAATAAGGCAATCATTAAGCAGCGGGAATTGACTCATCGAAATGTCCGTAATTTCCACTTGATAATTATCATCAAAAAGATCTTGTAGTTTTATTGTTGACTTTTGGAGATCAATTTCGATTACAGAAAATAATGAAGATCGGGTATTTAAATAGGCCTGGATTAAACGATCTTCCTCTCTCGAGAGCTGCCCCTGATATTGTTGCCAATAGCGTTGAATAACATTAAGGCCTTTCGCGTTGCAATAATCAAAGATGGCAAAATTCGAAAAATGATTTATATCGGTTCCACCTGTACCTTCTTCATCAAATCTCAATATTCCTTTACGCAAAATCCCCAATAAACGACCAATATTATCCAAGTCGGTTCGAGTAAGCTGACCAAATAATTTGGAATTAAACTCCATTCCTTCTGTGCGTAGCTGACGATAATATTTGAGTGAATCCATAGCCGTTAATTATAAAAAATACTTTGGTTGTCGATATATGCTCAGTTTTTTCGATAGAGCATGTGTTTTATATCAGCAAGGCAAGCATGACTTGTTAAAGGTTAAGCATCCCAGAAAAAGCCAAAAATAAAATATTCAGTATTGCCAAGGCAATTAGCAGATAAATCGTTATCTGCATGCCCAACACTCTTTTCCTTAAATCCTTGGCGGGGAGCCCCATTGCATGCAATATCCGCCCAACTAACAGCGTGACTCCAAGTATATGAATTAGTATTTTCGGCGCTCCGTTTAACTCCAACGTTAATAACAGCATCAGTGCTATTGGAATATATTCCACGGCATTTGAGTGAGTGCGAATCGCCAATTGCAGCTCGTCAATTCCGCCGTCGCCAACACTGACCCGGTTTTTTCTACGCAGCTTTATGACCGAAAGAGACAGTCGCACTATTAATAAGGCTGCGAGCGATGCATATATTGACGTAATCATTGGAGCCCCTTAAAAACGATGTTGAATGCCAACAGCTTTCAAGATGCTATTAGCCGTGTGCCGCGATTTACAAACATGATTTACGGTAACGGATACGCCTTTTTCCGATGCCCATATTTCATGCGACCCTTTGCCGGTGCGCACCAACCGGTAACCGTGTTTTAGCAATAGCTCTTTGACCTGTTTTTCATAGCCATTCATACAGCAACGGGCGGCTGAAAAAACGATAAGTGCGTTGCGGCTTTTACGCGCAACTTTGGCTTATCCAGCGTGAGTAATTCAGGCACCAACTCCCACACTTCTTTTTCCAGCTCGTCTAAAGTTTCCGCTTCGACAACCAACCCTTTTAAATCAGGGCTGGTTGCAACATAAACATCCGCTTCGTTATCGTGAATAATTTCCACTTTAATTAAAAGCGGTATACCCATTTCTGCGAAGAATGCGGCACAAGGCCAGCCTAATCGATACATAACATTCTCCTATATACGTTTGTTGTAAGGTGGGCAGATTTTTTTCCGCTTTGCACCTGATTTAAGCAAACCGCTCAATCATCTTTTCCGCCTGCTCGGCAAATTGCTCAAGATTGCCTTTTTTTACAGTTTCCACCGGAATAACCAGCGCAGTGCTCAAATTGATGTAGATATAAACATAGCGTTTGCCGTATTCCACCCTGACCAAATCGGCCCAGGCCATTTTATGTTTACCGCTGAGCGATTTCTCCAGCAGGTAATTGGGATTGGCGGGATCTATGGTCAGCGTATACGTGCCGAACATATTGACCTTTTCCTTATTGGTATAGTTTTTAAGTATCTGTCTGCGCAAATCCAGCATCATTATTTTGGGCGACAGCAACGCCCAGAGCATGGCAATAGCGATGACGTATCCCGACGACTTCATGTCGCCGTAATAAAAATAATAGAACGAACCGATAAGCCCCATGATGCCGGGCACTATCCAGCGGTTTTTCCTTATGTTGCCCTGTATTTCCTCATTTCTCATGAACTGTATTTCATTAAAATGGATTAAATCTTCTTCGCGGAATTCGTATTCGATTTCAAACATGTTTTTGGTCTTTGTAAATAGTTATAAAAAGCAGCTACGCAGGCGTAGGTACATAAAAAATTCTAATGCATTTTAATTTTTGCATGGGCGCTGCGCCGGAACAGATTGGAAAGCGTCAACATGGCCGTCCTGAAATAGCCGTGTATCGCCACCTGGTGCATTTTGTACAGCGACAGATAAACGACCCTGGCGATAAATCCGCCGATAGTGACCGAGCCCATCAGATTGCCCATCAGGTTGCCGACTGTAGTGTATTTGCCCAGAGCAACCAGCGAACCGTAATCGAGGTAAACATATTTCACCAACTTGCCGCCCCGCAGCCTGTTGATTATCGATTTGCTTAACGTCGATGCCTGCTGATGAGCCGCCTGCGCACGCGGCGGCACATTGCCGTCATGTCCCGGCCACGGACAGGCCGCACAATCGCCTATCGCAAAAATGTTATCGTCGCTGGTTTTTAACGTTTCATCGACCACCAGTTGATTGATCCTGTTCACTTCCAGACCGTCCAGGTCTTTCATCCAGTCCGGCGCTTTAATGCCCGCCGACCAGACTTTAAGATCCGCCGGTATTATTTCGCCGTCATGGGTATGCACGGCGTCCCCGGTCACCTCAACCACCCGGCGGCCCAGTTTAAGGTCAATGCCCAGCTTGACCAGTTGCTGCTGTGTCGCATTAGCTAATTTGCTTGGCAATGCGGGCAACAATTGCGTGGCCGCTTCAATAATGGTCAATTTCACATCGCTGGACTCATCAAGACCGTAAACCGCCAGCAGATCGGTCACCTCGTGCAATTGCGCCGACAGCTCGACGCCGGTGGCTCCAGCGCCGATAATGACGATAGACAAGGTCTTATCGGCTTTACCCGCATGGCTTTTGATATACGACTCAACCAGTTGTTTTTGAAACCTGAAAGCCTGCGCGGTTGTATCCAGGAACAAACAGTGTTCCGCCACGCCCTTGATATTGAATGTGTTGCTGATACTGCCGACCGACATCACCAGCGTATCGTAATTGAAAGTCCGCCTGGGGATTAATTCTTCGCCGCTGTCGCTCAATGTAGGACTGACATAAATTTCCTTTTTCTCCCTGTTCAAGCCCTCCATCCTACCCAGCCTGAAGCGGAAATGATTCCGATGCGCCTGGGCCAGATATTCAATCTGCTCGGACTCATCCAGCGTACCGGCTGCAACTTCATGCAACAACGGCTTCCAGATATGCGTCGGCGAAGCGTCCAGCAACATGACCTCGGCCCAGCCTTTTTTGCCTAATTTTTTACCCAAACTGGTGGCAATCTCAAGACCCGCCGCCCCGCCGCCAACAATCACTATCTTGTGTTTCTCATTATTCTTATCAGCCATTGTCATCCTCCTCAAAAAACAGTATTTTTCTGCACGATAGCATTATATCGAATCAACTCCATCGTGACCGATTTTACTAAGCATTGATTCCGTCACGCCTTCGGGATAAAGACTGATGCAGGCGCCGAACTGCGCACGACCGATCAGGCCGGGTTGGCGCCAAACAGTAAACAGATTATCGAAAGAATTTGAAACAGCTGTCTACAGGCGTTAAGTGCAGTCGCATTCGCCGATGTCTTCGAACCAGATCTGCGGCGATTGCTCGATAAAGCGCGACATCAGCGCAATGCAATCGGCGTCGTTCATTTCAACAACCTTCACTCCGGCTTCTTTGAGCCAGTCCAGATGACCTTCAAAGTTGACCGATTCGCCGACCACCACGGTGCCGATATTGAATTGCCGGATCAAGCCCGAGCAATACCAGCAGGGCGCCAATGTCGTCACCAGAATCTTGTCGCGGTAGTTGGTTTGACGGCCGGCTTTGCGAAAGGCATCGGTTTCGCCGTGGACGGAGGGATCGTTGTCCTGCACCCGGCGATTGCGTCCGCGTCCGAGCAGATTGCCTTGAGCGTCGAACAGCGCCGCGCCGACCGGTACGCCGCCTTCATCAAAGCCGGTTTGCGCTTCGGCTAGCGCCACGGCCAGCATGTTTGCATAATTCATCGCGAGTTCTCCAAAGTGGGCATATCGTTACAAAACGGTTATATAAACATATTACCGCCAAACGCAAGTATTGTTCATAATCCAGGTCAACATATCTAAAAATCAGCGCTACTCGCCTGTTATAATGGTTATTTTTTTAGACGCATTAAAATAAGGGTTGGTTTTATGAATTGGGGATACACTTTTTCCGGTCTTGCAGTAGGTCTGTTGGTGGGCTTGACCGGCGTGGGCGGCGGTTCACTGATGACGCCATTACTGGTTTTCCTGTTCGGATTCAAACCCTCCGTCGCGGTAGGCACCGATCTTTTATTTGCCGCCATCACCAAAACCGGCGGCGTATGGGTGCATCACAACAAACACAGCTCGGTAGACTGGAAAATCGTCGGCTGGCTGGCGCTGGGCAGCATCCCTTTTGCGCTGGGCACCTTGTTTGTACTCAAGCATTTCATGGAAGTCGGCAAGGAAACCACCGGGGCGATTACTTTTACGCTGGGTATTGCGCTGCTGCTGACCGCCGTCTCGCTGATAGTGCGCAGCATGTTATTAAGCAGGGCCGCAAAGCTTAAACCTATTGATGACGAGCACAGCACCCCCGAGAATGCCGGACGTTTCAAGCACCTGCAAATTCCCGCCACCGTACTGATCGGCGCGGTGCTGGGCATATTGGTGACGCTTTCGTCCGTCGGCGCCGGTGCGCTGGGTACTGTCGCGCTGTTGTTTCTTTATCCCAGAATGACCACGCTGAAGATTGTCGGTACTGATTTGGCCCACGCCATTCCGCTGACCGCTGTAGCCGGTCTGGGCCACCTCAGCTTGGGCAATGTGGATCTGGTTTTATTGGGCAGCCTGCTGATCGGCTCTTTGCCCGGCATCTGGATAGGCAGCCACCTGAGCGCAAAGATTCCTGAAAGGATTTTACGGCCGATTTTGGCGTGCATTCTGATGTTAATCGGGCTTAAATTCGTATTGCAGTAAAAACCGACATTCCATGCACCGCCGACAATCAAGAGGAGCAGTACATGACTGAAAATACCCGTCCACCGCTGCCGCCCTTTACAGCTGAAACGGCGCATAGCCGGCATAAACGACTTGCCGATTAACGACGCGGAGCGGAAATTCCACCGGCCGCCGGGGCCAAGGCCCGACGATCATCCAAGCCTGTCCGAACTAGGATTTTGAGGCTATTTAAACCGGTTGATTTATCTGAAATAAAGCTTATATTCGGACAAGAAGGCAATCCGTATTTATGCAGTTGCCATAACAAAAAAATCAACAGGAAGGTGTGTCATGAATGAAAATTCGACTGATCAAACCGACATTGAAAAATTACACTCATTAAAGCGGCTGACGGC